>JACZKN010000304.1 GCA_014859985.1 Candidatus Krumholzibacteriia bacterium
GAGCGAGCCCGGCCAGGGCAGCTGCCTGGAGGTGTGGCTCCCGGCGACGCCGACGGCGGCGGCGACGGCGCCGTCCCCTGTGGCGGCCGAGCCGCAGCAGGACAACGGCGGCGGGCGCCAGGTCCTGGTGGCCGACGACGACGACGAGCTGCGCCTGCTGGTCTTGCGGATGTTCGAGCGCCTGGGCTGGCAGGCCGTCGGCGTGGCGAACGGCGCGGCGGCGGTGGACGCCCTGGCGTCGGCGCCGGAGCGCTACGCCCTGGTGGTGCTGGACTGGTCGATGCCGGTGATGGACGGCCGCGAGGCCCTTGCGGCGATCCGCCACCTGTCTCCGGACCTGCCGGTGTTCATGAGCAGCGGCCACGCCGCCGACGCCTTGGCGGCCCAGGTGGCGCACCTGCATCCGACGGGCTTCCTGGTCAAGCCCTACCGGTTGGCCGAGCTGCGCCGGGTCCTGGCCGGCTGGGACGCCGCGGCCCGTTGATCCCGGCAGCTACGCCCCGGCCGCGAGCGCCTGCAGGCTGACGACCGGGGCCGGACCCCGCCTGAGCGCCCGGATCCCGTCCACCGCCGCGCGCGCCCCCGACAGCGTGGTGATGCACGGGATGTCCCGGGCCCGGGCTTCGCGGCGGATGGCCGACTCGTCGTAGCGGCTCTGCTTGCCCAGCGGCGTGTTGATCACCATCTGCACCAGGCCGCCACCGATGGCCTGCCCGATGTCGGGCTCGCCTTCGCCCACCTTGGCGATGGTGGAGGCGGGCACGCCGGCACGGTTCAGGAAAACGGCCGTGCCGGCGGTGGCGACCACGGCGAAGCCCAGTTCGTGCAGGTCGCGGGCGATGGGCAGGCAGGCCTCCTTGTCGTTGTCGTTCACCGAGACGAACACCGTGCCTTCGGCCGGCAGGCCCTGGCCGGTCGCCAGCTGGGCCCGGGCGAAGGCCTCGCCGAAGTCGCGGCCGATGCCCATCACCTCGCCGGTGCTCTTCATCTCCGGGCCCAGCAGGTGGTCCGTGCGGGGGAAGCGACCGAAGGGGAAGACCGGGCCCTTGACGTAGGTGCGGCCCAGGGTGCCGTGCTCGCTGGCCCCCTGCCGCGCCAGGGTGATCCCCAGCATGCAGCGCGTCGCGATGCGCGCCAGGTCGCGGCCGGTGGCCTTCTCCAGGAACGGCACCGTGCGCGAGGCCCGGGGGTTGATCTCCAGCACGTGCACCCGTCCGCCCAGGCTGGCGAACTGCAGGTTCAGCAGGCCGACCACGCCCAGCTCCAGGGCGATGCGCCGGGTGGCGTCGCGCATCGCCGCCAGCTCCCGTGCGCTGGTCTTCCAGGCCGGCAGCACGGCGAAGCTGTCGCCGCTGTGGATGCCCGCCTCCTCGATGTGCTGCATGATGCCGCCGATCAGCACGTCGGTGCCGTCGCAGACGGCGTCCACGTCGAACTCGACGGCGTCCTCCAGGAACTGGTCGATGAGCACCGGGTGCCGGCCGCTGACCACGGCGGCCTCGGCGAACCACTGCTGCATGCCCTGCTCATCGTAGACCACCCGCATGGCGCGGCCGCCCAGCACGTAGCTGGGCCGCACCATCACCGGGTAGCCGATGCGGTCGGCCGTGGCCCGGGCCTCGTCCAGGCTGCGGGCGCTGCCGGACCGGGGCGCGGGGATGCCCAGCTGCGCCAGCAGCTCGCCGCAGCGGTCCCGGTCCTCGGCGCGGTCGATGGCCTCGACTCCGGTGCCCAGGATGGGCACCCCGGCCGCCGCCAGGTCCTTGGCCAGGTTCAGGGGCGTCTGCCCGCCCAGGGTGACGATCACCCCGTCGGGCCGCTCCTTCTCGACGATGTCCATGACCTCCTCGAAGCGCAGGGGCTCGAAGTACAGGCGGTCGGACAGGTCGTAGTCGGTGCTGACGGTCTCGGGGTTGCAGTTGACCAGGATGGCCTCGATGCCCTCTGCCCTGAGCGCCTGCACCGCGTGGCAGCAGCAGGTGTCGAACTCGATGCCCTGGCCGATGCGGTTGGGCCCGCCGCCCAGCACCATCACCTTGCGGCGGGCGGTGGGCCGGGCCTCGCAGGCGCCGTCCTCCCAGGTGGAGTACAGGTAGGGCGTCGTGCTCGCGAATTCGGCGGCGCAGGTGTCCACCCGCCGGAACACCGGGACCAGCCCCAGCGCCTGCCGGCAGGCGCGCACCTGCGCCCCGGTGGCGCCCGTCTGCAGCAGCCGGCCGATCCGGCTGTCGCTGAAGCCCTCGCGCTTGGCCTCGCGCAGCAGCTCCGGCGGCAGCTCGTCCAGGGTGTAGCCCCGCAGGCGGCCCTCGACCTCGGCCAGGCGGGCCAGGTTGTCCAGGAACCAGGGGTCGATGCCCGTCAGGCGGTGCATCTCCTCCACGTCCAGGCCGCGGCGGAAGGCCTCGTGCAGGTCGGCCAGGCGGCCGGGGTGGGGCCGGCGCAGTTCCGCGCGCAGCTGGTCGGGCGTGCGGCCGGAGGCGCGGCTCTCCCAGCCGTCGTAGCCCAGCTCCAGCGAGCGCAGCGCCTTCTGCAGCGCCTCGCGGAAGGTGCGGCCGATGGCCATGACCTCGCCGACGGACTGCATGGAGGTGCCCAGGCGGTCGGGGGTGCCGGGGAACTTCTCGAAGGACCAGCGCGGCACCTTGACCACGGTGTAGTCGATGCTGGGCTCGAAGCAGGCGCTGCTGGTGCCCGTGATGTCGTTGGGCAGCTCGGGCAGGGTGTAACCCACCGCCAGCAGGGCCGCGATCTTGGCGATGGGATAGCCGGTGGCCTTGCTCGCCAGGGCGCTGCTGCGGCTGACCCGCGGGTTCATCTCGATCACCACGACGCGGCCCGTCTCGGGGTCGACGGCGAACTGCACGTTGCTGCCGCCGGTGACCACGCCGACGGCGTCCAGCACCGCCAGGGCCTGGTCCCGCAGCTGCTGGTACTCGCGGTCGGTCAGGGTCTGGGCCGGGGCCACGGTGATGCTGTCGCCGGTGTGCACGCCCATGGCGTCGACGTTCTCGATGCTGCAGACCACGATCCCGTTGCCGTCGCGGTCGCGGATGACCTCGAGCTCGTACTCCTTCCAGCCCAGCACCGACTCCTCCACCAGCACGCTGCCCACGGGCGAGGCGGCCAGGCCCTGCCGCAGCAGCTCGACCAGCTCGCCGCGGTCGTGGGCCACGCCGCTGCCGGCGCCGCCCAGGGTGAAGCTGGCCCGCAGGATCATGGGGAAGGCGATGGAGGCGCAGCACTCCTCGGCCTGGGTCAGGCGGGTGACCAGCAGGCTCCGCGGCGTCTCGAGGCCGATGGCGGCCATGGTGGCCTTGAACTGCGCGCGGTCCTCGGCCAGGCGCACGGTGCGCACGCTGGCACCGATCAGCTCGACCCCGTGGCGCTCCAGGACGCCGTGCTCGGCCAGCTCCACCGCCAGGTTCAGGCCCGTCTGCCCGCCCACGGTGGGCAGGAGGGCGTCGGGCTGCTCGATCGCGATCACCTGCTCGACCGTTTCCCAGGTCAGGGGCTCGATGTAGGTGGCGTCGGCCTGCTCGGGGTCGGTCATGATGGTGGCGGGGTTGCTGTTGACCAGCACCACGCGGTAGCCCTCGCCCTTGAGGGCCTTGATGGCCTGGGTGCCCGAGTAGTCGAACTCGCTGGCCTGGCCGATGACGATGGGCCCGCTGCCCAGCACCAGGATCGTGCGGAGATCATCCCTGCGCGGCAAGGGTATCCTCCCGTCCGCCCGCACGGCGCGCGAGCATCGCCGCCTTGAAACGCCGGAACAGGTAGAGGCTGTCGCTGGGGCCGGGCGCCGCCTCGGGGTGGTACTGTACCGAGTAGGCGGGCCGGTCCAGGACCTCCAGGCCCTCGACGCTGCCGTCGTTGAGGCTCAGGTGGGTCACGCGGGCCACGGCCGGGTCCAGGCTGTCCGCCGGCACCGCGTAGTTGTGGTTCTGGCTGGTGATCTCCACCCGGCCGGTGGCGAGGTTGCGCACCGGGTGGTTGGCGCCGTGGTGGCCGAAGGGCAGCTTGATCGTGGTCGCGCCCAGGGCCCGGGCCAGCAGCTGGTGGCCCAGGCAGATGCCGAACACGGGCAGGCCCGCGTCCAGGACCCGGCGGACCGTATCGACCAATTGTGGCTGCGTGGCCGGGTCGCCGGGGCCGTTGCTCAGCAGCACCCCTTCGCTGGGGGCGGCCAGCAACGCGGCGGCCGGCGTGCGGGCCGGGAAGACGCGTACGCGGCAGCCCTCGGCGGCCAGGCGCCGCAGGATGCTCTGCTTGACGCCGCAGTCCAGCACCGCCACCTCGCAGGGGGCCGCGCCCGCCGGTCCCCCGGCGTAGACGTAGGGCGCGGCGGTGGTCACCTTCGCCACCCAGTCGACGCTCTCGATGGGCGGCAGGGTGCGCGCCCGCTGCACCAGCTCGTCGGCAGGGCCGGTGCCCAGGAACCCGCGGCAGGTGCCGCCGTCGCGCACGGCGATGGTCAGGGCGCGGGTGTCCACGTCGGCCAGCGCGGGCACGCCGGCCCGGCGCAGCACCTCGTCCACGGTGGTCTCCCGGCGGCGGTGGTAGCTGCGGCGGCAGAAGTCGCGGATCACCACCCCGGCGGGGTGCACGCGGGCCGACTCGTTGTCCCCGGCGTGGATGCCGTAGTTGCCGATGTGGCTGGCGGTGAAGACCACGATCTGCCCGGCGTAGCTGGGGTCGGTCAGGATCTCCTGGTAGCCGGTCATGCCGGTGTGGAAGACCACCTCGCCGCCCGCGGTCGCCGGCGCGCCGAGCAGCCGGCCGGGGAAGACCCGGCCCGTCTCCAGGGCGATGCACGCCTCCATCAGGCGATCCCCGCTCCGCCGGTGGCCGCGTCCTCGTCCTCGTCGCCGCCGACGACCGCGAAGGTGGTGCGGTCGGTGGGGTTGACCACCGCGTCCTTGATGGAGTCCAGCCCCTGCAGGTACTGCAGCAGCCGGGCCACGCCCAGGCCGAAGCCGCCGCGGTCAAACGGCGCCCGGCCGCATTCCTGCAGGTAGTCCGCGTAGGCGCGGCGCACGGCGGCGCGGTTGCGCCGGGCCAGGGCGTCCGGATCGGGCCGGTCCTTGCCCCGGGCGACCGCGGCCTGCGCCGCGGCGAAGGCCGCCGCCCGTTCCAGCAGCCGGCGCAGGTGGTCCGATTCCTCCAACTGGGCGCGCATCACCGCGGCGTCCGGTTCGCGCACGGCGCCGTCCATGGTCTCGCCGGCGAACGGCGTCACGTACTCGACGCTCAGGCTCTGGGCCGGATCGGCGGGGTCGCGCCGCGCGTTGAAGGGCTTCAGCGCGGCCGGCAGGTGGGTGATGAAGAAGGGGACGTCGCCGAACCAGCGGCAGAGCGCGGCCTCGGCGTCCCGGTGCAGGTCCTCCCCGAAGGGCATGGCGAAGCCGCGGCGGTTCAGGATGGCCAGGGCCTCGCGGTAGGTGACCCGAGGGTGTTCGGGCCGGAGCATGCGGTCCAGCCGCGTGACGTGGCGGCCGCCCAGCAGGTCGGCGCCCAGGTCCAGGGCCACGGCCTTCAGCAGCCGCTCCTGCAGGGCGCACAGGCCGTCCAGGTCCAGGTCCCGGCGCTCGGCCTCGATCAGCTTGAAGCCCGAGAGGTGGCGCTCGTCCACCTTCCACTCGCGCCTGAGGCTCTCGCCCTCGCACCAGACCGCGGGGAAGCCCCGGGCGAGCATCCTGTCCAGGACCTGTTGCCCGCTCTGGCGCGCGAAGGCCAGGTTGCCGTGGTGGTCGACGGCGAAGCTGGCGTCCATGGCCTCGCAGGCGTCGCCGACGGGGGCCAGGGCGCCCACCGGCACCTCGTTGAAGCCCTCGTCCTCGAGGAAACGGCGGATGCGCCGGACCACGCGGTTGTGGATGGCCAGGCGCCGGGCCACCGGACGCGGCCGGCCGGGGGCGGTGAACAGGGCCGAACGGGGCACGGACGGCTGGTCGGGGTGCGGGCCGGCGGCGGACACGGCGGTCATGGGAGGCTCCTTCCGGCGCTCACGGGCGCCGATTAAAGGGTCGCGGGTGCGGGCGGCGTCGAAACCCCAGGCTGGGCAGCAGCGGTCCCGGCGGGCAAAAAAAATTCCCCGGGCGCCGCGGGGCGCCGGGGGCCGGCCGGGATGACGGGGATGTCCACGCTGTGCTGCGGCGCAACCAATCGGGGTTCCTTTCGGGCTCACGGGCTCCGCTTAAAGGATCCGGCGCAGGATACACGCACGGCGGCCGCGCGTCAAGGAAGATCCCGATCCGGCGGGCCTGGCCGCCGGGCCCCGGCACGGCGCTTGCGAAAATCGCCCGTAGAGACCGGGCAACCGCGCCCGCCTGACGGATTTCTGGCCGCATGCGGGCCGGAAAGGCAGGATTCCATGCCCACGCAGGACGCCGCGGGCCGTCCCGACGTGACCATCGTCATCCCCGCGTCCGGCCGGCCCGAGCGGACCCGGGCCTGCCTGGCCTCCCTGGAGGCCGCGCCGGTGCGCGCCTCCTTCGAGGTCGTGGTGGTGGACGACGGTTTGCCCGACGGCACGGCGGCCTGGCTGCGGGAGGCCGCCGTGCCGTCGGGCAAACCGTCGTCCACCACCACGACCTCGAAGGA
>JACZKN010000305.1 GCA_014859985.1 Candidatus Krumholzibacteriia bacterium
GGCCGGCCGCGACGGCGTCGGCCAGGGCGGCCAGCAGGCGGCGGGGCTCGTCGGCGGCCACGTGCTCGCGCCAGGCCGCCTCGTCCACGAAATGGTCCTCGGTGTAGAAGAAGCCGCACTGCTCCGGCAGCGTGACCAGGCTGTTGAAGCGGCCGCCCAGCACCGCCAGCACCCGGGCCAGGTAGGCGTCCGCGTCGGCGGCGCCGGCCACGTTCCAGGCCGGGTCGAAGGACCAGCCCCGGGCGGCGACGACGCCCCGCGCCAGTTCCAGGCGGTCGCCGGCCGGCAGGCGCTTGATGTGCTCGCTGTTGACGTGGGCCAGCTTGTCGTAATCGAAGGCCGCGGGGCTGCTGTTGAGCTTCTTGAGGCTGAACTTCGCCACCAGCTCGGCCGTGCGCATGACCTCGTCGGCGCTGCCGCCGGGGGACCAGCCCAGGAGCGCCAGGTAATTGACCATGGCCTCGGGGATGATGCCCTGGCCTGCGAACTCCTCCACGCTGGTGGCGCCGTGGCGCTTGCTGAGGCGCTTGCGGTCCGGGCCCAGGATCATGGGCATGTGGCCGAACTTCGGCGGGTCCCAGCCCAGGGCCTGGTAGATGAGGATCTGGAACGGCGTGTTGCTGACGTGGTCGTCGCCGCGCAGGACGTGGGTGATGCCCATCAGGTGGTCGTCCACCACGCAGGCGAACTGGTAGGTTGGGAAGCCGTCGGCCTTGACGATCACCCGGTCCACCAGCACCTCGTTGCGGAATTCCAGCTTGCCCAGCACCAGGTCGTACCAGAAGGTCGTGCCCTCGGCCGGGGTGTGCAGGCGCCAGGCGAAGGGCCGGTCCTCGGCCTCGCAGGCGCCGATCTGCGCCGCCGTCAGGTGCCGGCAGTGGCCGTCGTACCCGTCCCAGCCGGCGCCGGCCGTCCTGGCGGCCTGCTCGCGGGCCTCCAGGTCCTCGGCGCGGCAGAAGCAGCGGTAGGCCTTGCCTTCGGCCCCCAGCTTGATCAGGTGGGCACGGTAGAAGTCCAGGCGCTCGGACTGCAGGTACGGCCCGCAGCCGCCGCCCCGGCCGGGGCCCTCGTCCCAGTCCAGGCCCAGCCAGTCGAGCCCGCGCAGGATGGCGGCGTAGCTCTCCTCGGTGCTGCGCACCTGGTCCGTGTCCTCGATGCGCAGGATGAAGGTGCCGCCCTGGCTGCGGGCGTAGAGCCAGTTGTAGAGCGCGGTGCGGGCGCCGCCCACGTGCAGGAAGCCGGTGGGGCTGGGCGCGAAGCGCACGCGCGGCGCGTTGGCGTTGCTCATGACGTCGCGGGACCTCTCGCTGCGGGAAGGCCCGCGCGGGCCGGGCCGGTCAGGGCGCCTCGTGGGGCCGGGTCGGCTCGAGCCTCAGACCCGCGGGCTCACCAATCTCGACCGGATCGAGGCTGCGCGCAAGCCCGGCCAGGTCCAGACCGTACACGCGACCGGAGGCTTCGTCCAGCGGGACGCCGCCCTGGACCTGGTGCAGGAAGGAGCGCAGGGCGTCCAGGCCGCCGCGGTTCTCCACCAATTCCCAGCCCATGAGGAAGGCGCTGTAGCAGGCCTTGCGGTAGCGCTCGCGGTCGCGGCCGGGGTCGCGGTCCGGCTCACCGGCCAGCACGGCGTCGACGATGGCCGGCCGGTAGAGGATCGGGCCCTGGGGCCGGAACTCGGCCATGTAGCTGACGAGGTTGGCCCCGTCCTCGGCCAGGTAGCCCACGAGGCCGTGGTGCAGCCAGGGGGGCAGGTCCGCCGGCAGGGCCGAGTCCAGGGTCCAGTCCGCCGCCAGCATGAAAGCGGCGTGGCCGTCGAGGGTGCGCGCCTGCAGGGTGCCGATGGGCTGGATCAGCGCGCGACCGCCCTGGCGCCGGTAGAGCCGCCAGGTGCCCAGCCCGCTCAGTTCCCGGTACTGGGAGGTGTTGTCGGGGTTGACCACCACCAGCGAATCGGCCGGGGCCAGGTCCAGCAGGCCGGTGACCGTGCGCTGGGCCAGATCCAGGACCTCCATGAAGGTCAGGATGTCGCAGGCCTCGTAGGCGGGGTTGTGCAGCAGGATCCACGGTCCCAGGCGCTGGGCCGCGTCGCCCGAATCCAGGTCGGGCCGGTCCGCGAGCATGCCCCGGACGCAGAGGGTGCCCGGCCCGTAGGGCTGTCCGTCCGCGTCCACGGGCGGCACCCAGCCGCGCCAGTGCCACTCGTGCAGGTGATCGGGAAAGCCGGCGGCCGCCAGGTCCTGCGGCGTGCAGCGGGGAAACGTGGCGCCGCGCTCGAGGCGGGGCAGCTCGGCCGGATGCCGCGGGCCGTCCGCGGCGGCGCCCGGGACCACGGCCAGCACCAGCGGGGCGGCGGCCACCGCGGCGATCAGGTTGCGCAGGTTCGACCTCATCCGTCCGTCTCCTTGGCCAGCTTGTACCACTTCTGGGCCGTCGCCTTGTCGCCCTTGGCATCGTAGACGAGGCCGATGTTGTTGAGCAGGGCCCGGGTCTCCCGCTGCTCGGCGGCAACGGCGTACGCGTCGAGCGCGTCGTCCCAGCGACCCAGGTAGTAGTAGGACAGGCCCAGGCTGTAGTGGATCCGGTACGAGTCGGGCTCGAGCTCCTGCATCAGACCGAACGAGGCGACGGCGTCCTCGTAGCGCTTGGCGTCCATGTAGGTGAGCGAGAGGTTGTAGCGGGCCTCGACCATGACCGGGTCCATGGCCAGGGCCTGTTCGTAGGCGGCGACGGCCTCGGCGTACCGGCCGGCCTTCTGGGCGCAGATGCCCAGGTTGTAGGCGAGCTTCGCGTCGGGCTGCTGCTCCAGGGCCCGCCGGTAGGGCTCGACGGCGGCGGCGTACTGCTTGGTCACCCGCAGGGACTGGGCCAGGGCGATCCAGGCGGGCGTCATGTCCGGGCGCTGGTCCACCACCATGCGCAGGGAGGCGATGGCCGCGTGGTAGTTGCCCTCGCGGATCTGGCTGACGGCGTAGTTGTAGACCACCTCGGGCTTGGTGTCGCCGGAAGTGACGCCCTGCCGCAGGAACTCGGCCGCCTCCTTGTCCCGACCCAGCCGCATCAACAGGTTGCCGATGGCCAGGCGCAGGTCCGGGAACTCCGGGTCGATGGCGAAGGCCTGCTTGTAGGCGTCCACCGCGTCGTCCAGGCGGTTGGTCTGCTCGTGCACCTTGGCGGTGGCGATCCAGGTGCCGGCCCGGTCGGGCTGGGTCTCGCGGGCCAGGCGGGCGGCCACCCGGGCCTCCATGGACTCGCCGGCCTTCAGGTGCACGTCCACCAGGCGGGGCAGCAGGTCGTCCCGCTCCGGGGCCAGCTCATAGGCCGCCTTGTAGGCCTTGGCGGCCTCGGCAGGCAGGCCCGAGGTCTCCATCAGCTTGCCGTCGTCCACCAGCATGGCCACCCGGTTGCCCAGCAGGGCCTCGGCCTCGGGCCAGCCGTCGGCGGACTCGTCGTTGTCCCGCAGGAAGGCCACGGCGGCGGGGGTGAACTCCTTCAGCACCTCGCGCACCGCCGGCTCGTCGTCGGCTTCGGCCGCGAGCCGGTTCAGGGCCAGGGCCAGGCGCAGGTACTCGGCGCCGCCCTTCCCGACGGCGGCCAGGCCCTCGCGGTAGGTGGCGCGGGCCTGGTCGGCCAGGCCGGCGCGGGCCTGGGCCCCGCCGATCAGGCGCCAGAAATCCCGGCTGCCCAGCTGGTCGAAGCGGCGGTAGGCCTCGAACTCGCGGATCGCGAGGTCGTGTTCGTCCAGGCGGCTGAAGGCCAGGCCCAGGTTGCGGTGGTAGTCGCCGTCGCGGGGATCGGACTGGACGGCGTTGATGAAGGCGTCGCGGGCCAGGGCGAAGTCGTCCCGGCGGGCGTAGAGGACGCCCAGGTCGTTCCAGGAGCGTCCGTCCACGGGATTGCCCAGGAGCCGGGCGTTCAGGGCCGCGATCTTCTGGTCGTCGGTCGGCTCGGTCGGCTCGGTCGCCTGGGCGGGGGCGGCCGAGTCCGGCGCAGCGGTCTGGGCGACAGCCGGCCGGGGCACGGCGCCCGGGCTCCAGGCCAGCAGCAGGCAGACGGCGGCGCGCCGGAGCAGGGTCGGGGTCGGGGTCATCCTCGGGCACCTTTCGGGGGTCGTGTTGCCGCGCGGGAGCGCGGCGGCTCCCCGGATGATAGAAATCCCGGGCCGGTCTGTCCAGACACGGCCCGCACCGTCCCGGTTGTACCCCGCGGGGCGACGGGAATTCCCGTCGGTCCGCGCCGGGCCGGCCGCGCGGGAATCGCCGCGCCCGCAAACCGCCCTTGACGCCGCGCGCTCCTGCCGTTGCTTTAGGGGCATGATCCGCATCCACGTCCTGGGCGCCGGCGGCGCCACCCCGCTGCCGGGCCACTCCCCGGCCGCCTACCACGTCGACCTCGACGGCGACCCCATCCTGATGGATCCGGGGCCGGGGGCCCTGGTGCGCCTGGTGGGAGCCGGCCTCGCACCCCGCGGCGTGGACGACGTGGCCCTGGTGCTTCTGACCCACCTGCATCCGGACCACTGCCTGGACCTGGTCGCCCTGCTGTTCGCCGCCCATTCGCCCCTGCCGGTGCGGCGGGACCCGCTGGTGGTCTGGGGACCACCGGGGCTGCTGGCCTGGCTCGAGCAGCTGCGCGGCGTCTGGGGCCGCTGGCTGGAGCCCCGCGGCCGCGAGCTGCAGGTGCGGGAACTGGCGCCCGGCGAGACCTGCGTCCTGCCGGGGGGCGGATCCCTGCAACCGTTCGCGGTGGACCACCCCCAGGACCGGCTGGCGCGGCAGTGCTTCGGCTACGTCTTCCGGGACACGGCGGGGCGGACCGCGGTCTTTTCCGGGGACACCGGGCCCTGCGCGGCGTTGACCGAGGCGGCGCGGGGCGCGGACCTGCTGCTGGTCGAGTGTTCGACCACGGACGAGCTGGCCACGCCGGGGCACCTGGCCGTGGGCCAGGTCAGGGCGCTGCTGGCGGAAGCGCGACCCCGCCAGGCCGTGCTCACGCACCAGTACCCCCCGGCCGCCGCCCTCGACCTCGCCGCCGAGCTCGGCGCCCCCGGCGGCACCCACGTCATCCAGGCCCGCGACGGCACCGTCTGCTCCGTGCCCGCGGACCAAGAGGAGCCCCGGCCATGAAGACGATCCTCGCGGCCGCCCTGGCGGCCCTGACGCTGACCGGGGCCGGCCCAGGGGTTTCCGGGGCGCTCGCGGCCGACCCGCCGCCGTTCCTGCGGGAAGGCCGCGGCGAGTTCGAGATCGTGCTGATCCACGGCCTGGGCTCCAACGCCACGGTGTGGGCCGAGGTCGAGCCCTTCCTGCGCGGGACCTTCCAGGTCTGGAGCTTCGAGCTCTCCGGCCACGGCAAGACACCGCCGGTGGAGCGCCCGTCCATCGCCGGCGAAGCCGCGCGCCTGCAGGCGTTCCTCGACGCCCAGGATATCGTCTACCCGACGCTGGTGGGCCACGGCGTGGGCGGCATGATCGCCCTGCGCTACGCCCTGGACAACCCCGCGCGGGTGCACCGGCTGATCCTGCTGGACACCAGTGCCATGCCGCTGTCGACCCCGGATCAGCAGGTGGACACGGCGGCCAAGCTGGCCGCGGACTACGACCGGACCGTCGCCCTGCGCTACCTGAACATGAGCCCCAGCGAGGACGTCACCGACCGCATCGTCGACGACGCCCTGCGCACCGACAGCGCCAGCTTCATCTCCCTGCTGATGAGCACCAACACCTTCGACGTCACCGGGGAACTGGACGGGCTGTCCGTGCCGCTGCTGGTGGTCGGCAGCGAGTTGATGTTCCCCGAGGGCGTCGACAGCCGGCACGTGCTGCAGCACGCGGGATTCGGCTACGCCCGCAGCCTGAGCTTCAAGCGGATCGAGCGGTCCGGGCATTTCACCATGCTGGAGCGGCCGGTCTACCTGGCAAGCGTGCTGCTGGCGTTCGGGGTGACGGCCGAACACGAGTTCCAGCACTGACCCCACGGCGGTCACGGCCTCGGCGCGCGCCTCAGCGCGACTGCAGCACGCTCACGCCCCGGGCCTCGAGGGCCGGGATCTGCTCCGCCAGCGCCGTGGCGGACAGGGGGTTGTGCCCCACGTCCACCTCGTCGCCTTGGCCCAGGCCCGCGTTCGCCACCAACGGCGCGAGGTCGGCGATCCGGTTGTAGTGGATATGCAGGACGGCCAGGTTCTCCAGACCCGCCAAAGGCGTCAGGTCGGTCAGGGCGTTGGCGTAGAGGTAGAGGTGGCTCAGCCCCGCGAGCGCGGCCAGGGGCGCCACGTTGGTGACCGCGTTGCCTCCCAGCGCCAGAACCTCCAGGCCCGTCAGCCCCGCCAGGGGCGTCAGGTCGGCAATGGCGTTGTTGGCCAGCATGGCCCTGGTCAGGGCGGTCAGCCCCGCAAGGGGCGTCAGGTCCGTCACGGCATCGCCGACGGCGTCCAGATGGGTCAAGGACACGAGCGGCGCCAGGGGCGACAGGTCCGGGGTGCCGCAGGATCGCACCGACAGCCACTGCAGGGAGGTCAGCCCCGCCAGGGGCGCCAGGCTCCCCAGGGAATTGCCCATCAGGTCGAGGGTCTCCAGCGTCGTCAGGCCCGCCAGCGGCGCCAGGTCGGTGACCGCATTGCCGGCCAGGCGCAGCTCGCGCAGCCCGGTCAGCGACGCCAGGGCGGTCAGGTCAGCGGCGCCCGTGCGGTCCAGGTGCAGGGCCTGCAGGGAGGTCAGGCCGGCCAGCGGCGCCAGGCTGGCCACCGGATCGTCGTCCAACCACAGGACCTGCAGCGCGGGCAGGTCCGCCAGGGGCGCCAGGTCGGCCACCTGGTTCGCCACCAGGCCCAGGTGCCGCAGCCGCGCCAGCGCCGCCAGCGGTCCCAGGTCGGCGACGGCGTTACCCCGCAGGTGCAGGACCTCCAGGTTGGGGCACTCCTGCAGCCCGGCCAGGCTGACGATGCCCGCCTCCTCGGCGGTCAGATCCCCCAGCCCCCGCAGGTCCAGCCGCCGCAGGGGCGCCGTCGGGATGCCCAGACGCGCCCGCACCGCCGCCTCCAGGGCCGCGTCGGGGATGGCCACCTCGGTGTTGTCGATGCACAAGGCCTCGGCGCAGTTGGAAACGCCGAAGGAGTTGCCGGCGTCGTCCCAGGCCGACAGGGCGAAGAAGGCACGGGACTCCGGTTGCAGGCCCGTTGCTGTGAAGGACTCCGGCTGCCCTGCCGGCGCCGGCGCCGGCAGGCCGGGCACGACGACGCCCTCGTCCCAGTTGGCCGGGTAGAGGAAGGCCTCGTGGCGGCGCAGTTCGTAACGGGCGCAGGTGCCCCGGTCGCCGTCGTCGCCGGTGGCCGTCCAGGCGAGGGTCACGGATGTGGCGGTGAAGGCGGTGACCCGCAGGTCCGTGATGGGCGCCGGGGGGCCGAGGTCCTCGTCCCCGCCGGGATCGGTGCTGGACGCGCAGCCGACCAGCGCGGCCAGCACGAGCAGGCAGGGCGAAAGCCGCGGCCGGCGGCCGCCGGGCACGGACGGACGGGAGGTCGACGCCATGGCCTTACCTCCGGCTGGGGCTGTGCTGCATGGAGATGCCGCGGGCGGCGTCTCCCTCCGCCCTCATGGTCGCACCATGAAAACGTGTTGTCAACAGGGCGGCACGTCAGCCGCCCAGCAGCGCCAGGTCGGAATCGACCATCATGGTCACCAGCTGCTCGAAGCTGACCGTCGGCTCCCAGCCCAGCTCCCGGCGCGCCTTGCCGGCGTCGCCGCGGAGCTGGTCCACCTCGGCGGGGCGCATGTAGCGGGGATCCTGCACCACGTGATCCTCCCACTTGAGGCCCGCGTGCCCGAAGGCGATCTCCAGGAACTCGCGCACCGAGTGGGTGCGGCCCGTGGCGATGACGAAATCCCCCGGCTCGGGCTGCTGCAGCATCAGGTGCATGGCGCGCACGTAGTCGCCGGCGTAGCCCCAGTCGCGCTGGGCGTCCAGGTTCCCCAGGCGCAGCTCCCCGGCCAGCCCCAGCTTGATGCGGGCCACGGCGTCGGTGATCTTGCGGGTGACGAACTCGCGGCCGCGGCGGGGGCTCTCGTGGTTGAAAAGGATGCCCGAGACCGCGTAGAGGCCGTAGCTCTCCCGGTAGTTGACGGTGATGTGGTGGCCAAAGGTCTTGGCCACGGCGTAGGGGCTGCGGGGGTGGAAGGGGGTCAGCTCGTTCTGGGGCACCTCGCGCACCTTGCCGAACATCTCGCTGCTGCTGGCCTGGTAGAAGCGGGCGCGGGGATCGAGCTTGCGCACCGACTCGAGCAGGCGCAGGACGCCCAGGCCGGTGAACTCGCCGGTCAGGCTCGGCTGGCTCCAGCTGGTGGGCACGAAGCTCTGGGCGGCCAGGTTGTAGATCTCGTCGGCCGCCGCGTCCTGCACGGCCCGGTCCAGGGAGGCCTGGTCCAGCAGGTCGGCCTGCAGGAACTCGACGCGGTCCTGCAGGTGGGCCACCCGGCCCAGGGTCTCGGTGCTGGAGCGGCGCACCATGCCGAAGACCTCGTACCCCTGCTCCAGCAGGTGGTCCGCCAGGTACGAGCCGTCCTGGCCCGTGATGCCGGTGATCAGTGCGCGCTTGGCCATGCCTGCTCCCGTCCGCTGGTGGGTCGTGGCGTCCCATGCCCGGGGAATCTAACACCAGGGGATCCTTCTGGACAATATCGACGGCAGGATTCATCCTCGGGCGGGGACGATCATCGCCCGACGCCACCCGGAGGAGTCACCCGCCATGGCCATCCTGCTTGACGGTTCCGGCCTCGACATCGCCACCCTCGTGCGCATCGCCCGCGACGGCGAACGGGTCGAGCTGGCCCCCGCCGCCCTGGAACGCATCCGCCGCTGCCGCGAGCTGCTGGAGCGGAAGATCGCCGCCGGCGAGATCATGTACGGCGTCAACACCGGCATCGGCGAGTTCAGCGAGATCGTCCTGGACGAGGACCAGGTGCGGCAGTTCCAGCGCTACCTCATCTACAACCACGCCGCGGGGATCGGCGACCCCGCCCCCGTCGAGTACGTGCGCGGGGCGATGGCGGCGCGGGTCAACGTGCACGCCCACGGCAATTCGGGCTGCCGGCCGGAGATCACCCTCGCCCTGGTGGACATGCTCAACCTGGGTGTCACGCCCTTCGTCTGCCAGAAGGGCTCCGTCGGCGCCTGCGGGGACCTGGCCCCCATGTCCCAGATCGCCCTCCTGCTGCTGGGCGAGGGCCGGGCGTACTACCGGGGCGAACTGCTGGACGGGGCCGAGGCCCTGGCCCGGGCGGGCATCACGCCGCCGGGGCTGGCGGCGCGCGACGGCCTGGCCACCATCAACGGCTCGAACCTGCTGACGGCGATGAGCGCCATCCACCTGTGGGACATGGACCGCTGGCTGCGGCAGGCGGAGATCGCGGCGGCCATGTCGCTGGAGGCGCTGCTGGCCAACCTGCGGCCCTACGAAAGCCGGCTGCACGAGGTGCGCGGCTTCCGGGGCGCGGTGCGCAGCGCGGCGGCCATCCGCCGCTGCATCGACGGCAGCGACCTGGCCACCGGCAAGGTGCGCACCAGGGTGCAGGATGCCTACTCCATGCGCTCGACGCCCCAGGTGATCGGGGCGGCCCACGACGCGGTGGCCTGGGCGAAAAGCCAGGTGGAGATCGAGCTGAACGGCGTGGGCGACAACCCCATCTTCTTCCCCGAGGACGGCCTCACCCTGACCGGGGCCAACTTCCAGGGCACCCCCGTCTCCCTGCCCATGGAGGGCGCGGGCCAGGCCGTGACCATGGTGAGCGTGCTGTCGGAGCGGCGCCTGAACCGGCTGCTGAACCCGGCCCTGTCGGCGGGGCTGCCGGCCTTCCTGACCCGGGGCGCGGGCATGTTCAGCGGGATGATGCTCAGCCAGTACACCGCCGACAGCCTGATCGTCGAACAGCGCATGCTGTGCACGCCGGCGGCGGTGGCCTCGATCCCCGCGGCGGCCGACCAGGAGGATTTCGTGTCCATGGGCATGAACACGGCCATCAAGAACGGGCAGATCCTGGACAACGCCATGGGCGTGCTGGGCATCGAACTGATGGCCGCGGCCCAGGCCCTGGACCTCCGCGACTTCACCCCGGGCCGCGGCGTGCAGGCGGCGCTGCGGCGCGTCCGCGAAACGGTGGCCTACCTGGACGAGGACCGCACCCTGTACCCGGACCACACGGCGATGCAGGCCCTGGTGCGGTCCTGCGCGGTGCTCGAGGCGGTGGAGGCGGAGGTGGGCAGCCTGGCCGGCTGAGCGCGGCCCCTACTTGCGCTTGCTGCGGGCGCGCCAGCCGCCGCGGTGGGTGACGGTGGGGCGCACCGCCGTCTCGAAGCCCCGGACGTCCTCGCTCACCACGACGCACTCGCCGTCCACCTGCCGGGCGGCCGCGGCCAGGCGGCGCAGCTCGCCGCGGGGGGTCACCAGGTAGAGCAGCGCCACGTCGCCCTCCGGGTCGTGGCCGTTGAACTCGGTGACCCGCTGGCCCAGCCCGCGCAGCGCCGCCGCCACGTCGGCGCCCCGTTCCCGGCTGATGACGCGCACCACCAGGTGGCCCATGGCCAGCCGCCGCTCGATGACGATGCCCACCGCGTTGCCCGTGGCGAAGCCCAGGGCCCAGCCGAGCACGTTCCAGGGGTTGTCCAGGTGCTGCATCACCTGGGTGATCACCGTGATCCAGATGGTGACCTCGAAGAAGCCCAGCACCGAGGCGGTGATCCCCCGTCCGTTGACGACGGCGATGGTGCGCAGGGTACCGAGGGTGACGTCGGTCACCCGGGCCAGGAAGATGACCGGCGGCAGCAGGTGCGGATCGACGGCGAACATGGCGGCCCTCCCGGGCAGTTGCCCCACCGGGGCGGATTCAGGCCAGGCCGGCGGCTCCGGACGCTTCCGGCCCGTCGCCGACGCGCGCGGCCGCCACCCCCACCAGGCGCGGCGGGCCGAACAGGAAGCCCTGCCCGTAGCGCACGCCCAGCTCCAGCAGCACGTCGTAGTCGTCCCCGCCCTCGATGCCCTCGGCCACCACCTCGGCGCCCAGCACGTCCGCGACCATCAGCAGGCGGTTCAGGCTGCGGCGCAGCTCGGCATCCTGGGCCAGGCCGCGGACCATGCGCTTGTCGATCTTCATGATCTGGGGCTGCAGCATCACCAGGCCCTCGAGGCAGCTGTTGCCGAAGCCCACGTCGTCGATGGCGATGCGGATGCCGGCGGCCTGCAGCTCGCGCACGCGCGGCACCAGCGCCGTGGGGTCGCCCAGGAGCTGCTGCTCGCTGATCTCCAGGCAGCAGTGACCATAGTCGGCGCTCAGGCGCAGGACGCGCACGAGTTCGGCGGCCGGGGTCTGCAGCAGCGTCGCGGGCATGATGTTCACGTGGTAGCGGCCGTCGCCGCCGGCGCGGGCGGCCTCGGCGCAGCGGGTCAGGCAGCGCAGGTCCACCGCCACCAGGATGTCCTGCTCCTGGCAGAAGCGGAACAGGTCGTCCGGGCGTTCCAGCGGGCCCTCGGGACCGCGCACCAGCATCTCGCGCGAGACGATGCGGCCGTCGGCGAGGTTGACGATGGGCTGGGCGGCCACGCGCAGGCCGTCGCCCCGCAGGAGCGCGCGCATGGTCTCCGGATCGGCCTCCGGCGGCAGCAGGCGACCCACTTCGCCCACCGCGGCCGCGCGGGCCACCCCGTTGCCGCCGGGCCGGCGCCCCAGCTGCAGGGCGAAGTGCACCTTCGCCAGAACCTCGTCGAAGGACAGGGACTCCGGCTCGATGGCCGTCACCCCCAGGCTGGCGGTGGTGGTCAGGGTGTGGACGCCGGCGCGGATCACGTCGCGGGAGACGGCCAGGCGGATGCGCTCGGCCACCGCCCGGCCCGCCGCCAGGTCCGCGTCCGGCAGCATGACGATGAAACGGTCGGTGCCGCAGCGGCCGACCATGGCGCCCGGGCCGGCGGCGTCGACGATGCGGCGGGCGGCGCCCACCAGCACGAGGTCGCCCACGCCGTGGCCCAGGGTGGCGTTCAGCTGGGAGAAGTCGTCCAGGTCGACCAGGACCACCACCAGGTCCCGCCCGCCGCGGCGGCAGCGCGCGAGCTCGTCCATCATGGCGCGCTCGAGGCCCTTGCGGTTCAGCAGGTCGGTCAGGGCATCCATGTGGGTCAGCCAGTCCAGGCGCGCGGTGGCGCGGGCCAGTTCGCGGCCGACCTCCATCTCGCGGCGGCACCAGGCGATGGTGCGGACCCACAGCTCGACGTTGGTTTCGTCCGCCTCCAGGCACTCGAGGGCGCCGGCCCGCAGCGCCGCCTCGCGCTGCGGCGGCCCGGGGCCGCGCAGCACGGCCACCACGGGGATCTCGGGGGCGGCCGCCCCCAGGCGGGCGATGGCCGTCTCCAACCCGGCGTCGGCGGGCTTGGGACCGGCGAGCAGGAGGTCCACCGGGCTGACCGCCAGGTGGGCGAGTGCGTCCTTGAGGTGGGTGTAGTGGGCGATCCGGAAGCAGGCCCGGCGCGACGCCGACAGCAGGCCCCGCAGGTGCTCGGCGAACCGCGGATCCTCGTGCAGCAGCAGGAGACGGCGGACCCGTCCGTCGGCGCGCATGGCTGGCTTCCCGAATCCCTTCCTGGGCCTTGGCGGCCGCGTCCCTGCGGCCGGCGGCCCGACGGTACTATGGGCCCGCCGGGCGCGCAAGCGGCGTTTGCCCGCGGCTCAGGCCAGGTCGCGCACGACCTCGGCCACCGGGCCGGCGTCGTTCATCACGTAGAAGTGGATGCACCCGGTCCCCGCCGCGATCAGCCCCTCCACCTGCCGGCGGCCCCAGCGCCGGCCGATCTCCTTGACGTGGGCGGGGCTGGCGGTGATCTCGTCCACCAGCTCGTCCGGGAGCGAGACGTGGAAGTGTTTGGGCAGGCTGGTCAACTGGCGCACGCTGTCGATGAGCTTGATCCCCGGGATGATCGGCACGGTGATGCCCGCGGTCCGGCAGCGGGCCACCCAGTCCAGGTAGATGGCGTTGTCGAAGAACATCTGGCTGACCACGTAGTCGGCGCCGGCTTCCACCTTCGTCTTGAGGTTGCGGATGTCGGCCGAGAGGTTGGGCGCCTCGATGTGCTTCTCGGGATAGCCTCCCACGCCCACGCAGAAGCGGATGGGCTCGCTGCCCACCAGTTCGTCGAGGTAGCGGCCGCGGCCGATGTCCGCCAGCTGGGCCACCAGGTCGCTGGCGTAGAGGTTGCGGGTGCGGCCCTGGTTCAGGGCCTTGGCGTAGTTGGACTCGTCGCCGCGGATGGCCAGCACGTTGTGGATGCCCAGGTAGTTGAGCTCGATCAGGGCGTCCTCGGTCTCCTCGCGGGTGAAACCGCTGCACAGCAGGTGCGGGACGGTGTCGATGCCCCAGCGGTTCTGGATGATGCCGCAGATGCTGATGGTGCCGGGCCGCTTCTTGCGCACCCGCCGCTTGATGGTGCCGTCGGGCAGTTCGTCGTAGACGGCCTCGGCGCTGTGGCTGGTCACGTCGATGAAGGGCGGCCTCAGCGGCGCCACCTGCTCGACCATGGCGATGATGTCGCGCACGGTGCCCCCCCGCGGCGGGGGGATGATCTCGAAGCTGAACAGGGTTCGCTCGGCGCGGTCCAGGTGCTCGGTGACGTGCATGGGGTCCTCTCCGGGTCAGTCCAGGTGCGGCGCCAGCCAGCGCGCGGCCTCGTCCTCGGTGATGCCCGCGCGGGCGGCCCAGTCGGCCACCTGGTCGCGGCCCAGGCGGCCCATGCCGAAGTAGCGGGCCTCCGGATGGGCGAAGTACCAGCCGGCGACGCTCGCGGCCGGGGTCATGGCGCAGTTCTCGGTCAGGGCGGCGCCCGCGGCCGCTTCGGCGTCCAGCAGCGCGAAGATCCAGCGCTTGGCCAGGTGCTCCGGGCAGGCCGGATAGCCCGGCGCGGGGCGGATGCCGCGGTATTCCTCGGCGATCAGGGCGGCGTTGTCCAGGTCCTCGTCCGGGGCGTAGCCCCACCAGCTGCGGCGCACCTCGCGGTGCAGCCACTCGGCCGAGGCCTCGGCCAGGCGGTCGGCCACGGCCTTGGCCAGGATCGCCGCGTAGTCGTCGCCGGCGGTCTCGGCCGCCGTGGCCAGGGCCTGCGCCCCGTGGACGCTGACCACGAAGGCCCCCACCCAGTCGGCGGGCCCGCCGACCGGAGCGACGAAGTCGACCAGGCTGCAGTTGGGCCGGCCCCCGTGGCTGCGCCGCTGCTGGCGCAGGAAGGGCAAGCGGCGCAGGAGCGCGGTCCGGGTCTCGTCGGCGTAGAGCAGCAGGTCGTCGCCGTCGCGGGCCGCCGGCCACAGGCCCAGGACGCCCCGGGCGGCCAGGCTCCGGTCGGCGGCGCAGCGGTCCAGCAGGGCCTCGGCCTCGCCCAGCAGGCGGCGGGCCTCGCCACCCACCTCCGGGTCCTCCAGGATGCCGGGATAACGCCCCGGCAGGCGCCAGGTGTGGAAGAACGGCGTCCAGTCGATCAGGGGCCGCAGGTCCGCCAGGGCCGGGGTCACCCGGTGCACCCCGGGCCGGGCCGGGCGCTCGGGCCGGTGGGTCACGAAGTCCACCGCCTGGGCCTGGGCGCGGGCCTCGGCCAGGCCCAGCAGCTGCTTGCGCTCCTGGGCCCCGGCCCGCTCGCGCCGCACCTGCTCGTACTCCGCCTGCACCCGGGCGACGGCGGCGGTGCGGGTGGCCGGGTTGATCAGCTGGCCGACGACGCCGGCGGCGCGCGAAGCGTCCAGCACGTGGATCACCCCGGGCGCGTAGAAGGGCGCGATCTTGACCGCGGTGTGCATGCGGCTGGTGGTGGCCCCGCCGATCAGCAGCGGCACCTCCAGGCCCGCCCGCTGCATCTCCTGGGCCACGTGCACCATCTCCGACAGGGACGGGGTGATCAGGCCGCTGAGCCCGACGATGTCCACGGCCCGGGCCTTGGCCTCGGCGATGATGCGGTCCACCGGCACCATCACCCCCAGGTCGATGACCTCGTAGTTGTTGCAGCCCAGCACCACGCCGACGATGTTCTTGCCGATGTCGTGGACGTCGCCCTTGACCGTGGCCAGCAGGATCCGGCCCTGGGCCGAGGCCGCCGCGCGCTTCTCCTTTTCCAGGTAGGGCTCGAGCACCGCCACGGCCCGCTTCATCACCCGCGCC
>JACZKN010000306.1 GCA_014859985.1 Candidatus Krumholzibacteriia bacterium
GTGCACCTCCGCCGCGCGGCGGCCGCCCAGGGCGGCCTCCACCTCGGGCCCGCGGGCGACGATGGCGGCGACGAGTTCCCCGGCCCGCTCGATGTCCGCCGGCGCGACGGCCGTGCCCGTGGGCAGCACCATCACCCGGGAGGCGACACGCTCGGTGGCCGGCAGGCGCCAGCCGCCGGCGGGCGGGTGCGAACGGTAGGGCTCCATGCGGTGGCAGCCCGGATGGAAGTAGCGCCGCGCCAGCACGTTCTCCGTGCGCAGGGCCTCCACCAGGGCGTCGCGGGAGATGCCCGCGGCCCCGGCGTCCACCTCGCACACCACGTACTGGTCGTTGCGGCGCTCGTGCTCGCCCCAGTGCTTGAGGGTGATGCCCGGCACCGGCGCCAGGGCCTCGGCCCACAGGCCGCGGTTGCGCCTGTTGACGGCGACCCACTCGTCCAGGTGCTCCAGCGAGGTCAGGCCCACGACGGCCGACAGCTCGTTCATCTTGCCGTTGATGCCCAGGGCCTCGACCCGGTCCAGGCCGGTGAAGCCGAAGTTGTGCATCAGGCGCACGCGCGCGGCCAGGGCGTCGTCGTTGGTCACCACGGCGCCGCCTTCGGCGGTGTTCAGGAACTTCGTGGCGTGGAAGCTCAGCACCTCGAGGTCGCCGAAGTTGCCCACCATGCGGCCGCGGTGGCTGCAGCCGAAGGCGTGGGCGGCGTCGAACATCAGCTTCAGGCCGTGCCGGGCGGCGATGGCCTGCAGCCGCGACGCCGGGGCCGGCCGCCCCCACAGGTGCACCGCCAGGATGCCCGTGGTGCGCGGCGTGATCAGCGCCTCGATGCGGTCGGGATCGATCGCGTGGGTCTCGGGGTCGATGTCGCAGAACACGGGCGCGATGCCCTGCCAGGCCAGGGCGTGGGGGGTGGCCACGAAGGTGAAGGCGGGCACGATCACCTCGCCCTCGAGGCCCAGGGCCCGCGCCCCGATCTCCAGGGCGACGGTGCCGTTGCACATGGCGATGCAGTGCCGCACTCCCAGCAGGTCGGCCACCCGCTTCTCGAACAGCCGCACGAAGGGTCCGAAGTTGGACAGCCGGCGGCCCTCGAACAGGGCGTCGAGCCGGCGCATCAGCGCGGCGCGGTCGCCGATGTTGGGGGCGCCCACGTGCAGGGGACTGGCGAAGGCCGGTTCGCCGCCCAGCACGGCCAACCGGCGCGGCATTGCCGGCGGGGCCATCCGGACCGCTTCGGCGGGGCGTGGCGCGGTCGAGGCGACGAGGGTGCGCGGGTCAACGACGGTCGGCATGCAGGGCCTCCGGTTCGCGGGCGGGCGACGGATCGCGGTACAGGGGGAAGAAGGCGCCGGTACGGCCGGCGCCCAGTTCGGCGTAGGCGGACCGGTCCAGCACGGCGCCGCACAGCCAGGCCGGCGCGGTGCGGGTGGCCCAGCCCGCCTTGAAGGCGTGCAGGCCGTCGGCCGCGTCCGCGTCCAGGCCCGCGCCGGCGCCCAGGTCGGCGGTGCGCACCCCGCGGGCGGCCAGGTGGACCAGGGCGGCCTGCACCAGGGCATAGGAAGCGCCGCCCCAGCGGTAGCCGGCCGGGGCGTAGCCCGAGAGGTGGTGCCAGGCCACGTCGCCCTCGGCCAGCCACAGCTGCATGCCGGCGGTCTCGCCGGCGGCGGTGACCGCGCGCAGCAGCAGAGCGCCCGGCAGGGCCAACTGCGCGGCGAAGGCGGCGCGGGAGAAGCGGGCGATGCCGGCGATGCGATGGCGGCGGACCAGCTCGGCGTAGAGCCCGCACCAGGTGTCCAGGAGGGCGGCCGGCTCGCCGCAGACCTCCACCCGGGCGTGGCGCAGGAAGCGGCGGGCATTGCGGCGGTGGTGGTCCGTGCCCAGCCGCGCCGGGTCCCGGTCCAGGTCCACCAGGCAGTGTTCCTTCCAGGGGCGGGCCAGGTCGGGAAAGAGCGTGCCGAAGCCCGCGGGGGGCGTCCCGCCCAGGGGGTCGGCCACCAGCACCAGGCTCACCAGGCCGTCCCTGCGCAGCTCCGCCAGGTCGTCGGCCAGCCCGGACCAGTCGGCGCAGCGGAACAGGGGGTAGGAGCCGGCCGCGTCGCGCAGGCCGCCGGCACCCGGGATCGCCCGCTCCAGCACCCAGCCGCCGCAGCGGGGCAGGTGCCGGGGTGCCCCGAAATCTGCCAGGGACTGGGCATATTGGGCGTGGGCGTAGCTCACGGACGGCTCCTTCGGCGTACGTGGTCCGGCAACAAACTGATTTCAAACATCTTGACGGCGTGGAGGGCGGGCCGACCGCCGGCCCGGCCACCACCGGCGGGGCTACCGCAAGGACCGGACCGGAGCGCGGGGCGGGCCGACGAAAAGGCCCCGCTCCCGGGCGGGAGCGGGGCCGGGAGGGATGCGGGCGGCCAGGATCAGCGCCGCGCGGTCAGCAGGCGCAGGATGTACCAGAACATCAGCGCCACCGAGGCGAACAGTTCCAGCGCCGCGCCCACGTAGCGGTCGTCGGGCCAGGCGTGGATGATCTTCGATGTGTCGTGGAGGATGGCCGCGCCGGCCAGCCCCACCATGGCCAGGGAGAACCAGGTGCCCAGGTTCCAGCCCAGGAACACCCCGCCGGCGATGGCCAGCAGGGCGACGATGCCGCCCCAGCGCAGCAACCCGCCCAGAAAGCTGAAGTCGCGCCGGGTCTGGATCACGATGAGGGTCAGCCCGGTGAAGCCCAGGACGGTCAGCAGCGCCGCGCTGCTGATGACGCCGCCGCCCGCCTGGGATTCGGCGATGTAAAGCAGCGGCACGAAGATGATGGCCTGGGCCACCACGTACAGCAGCAGGCCCAGGTACTGGGTGCCCAGCCCGCCGGCGCGGGAGGCCAGGCCGCGGGCCAGCCAGCCCGACACCATGAACCCGCCCAGCACCAGCATCCAGTTCACCCCGACCAGGGCGCGGAAAATGCCTTCGGCCAGGCCGGTCTGGAACAGCCAGGTCTCGATCAGCACGAACACGGCGATCGCCCCCAGCAGGTGGCCGTACACCCGCATCAGGAACGCCGAGCGGTCGATGGAGGCCTCGCCCGAGTAGATGGCCTCGGCGGCCAGGGCCCGGGTGTCGAGGCGGGGATTCCGATCGTTGCGCATCACGTCACCTCATCGCTTCGCGGTGGTCCCGGCGCGCGGCGCCGGGTGGAATGACGGCCGACATTCTAGCGGATTTTCGCCGGATGACCAGCGCCGCGCCGTTGCCAGCGGCGCCCGCCGGCGCTAAGCTCTCCGGTGCGCCGTGCGCTGCCAACCACCGTCAGCCCCCGGGAGTTCCGGCCATGAGACCCTTCCCCCGCACCACCCTGGCGGCCGCCCTGGCCGCCCTGCTGCTGGTGGCCGCCTGCGCCACCGTGCCCTTGACCGGCCGCCGCCAGCTCAGCCTGATCCCCGACAGCCAGCTCAACGCCATGAGCTTCCAGCAGTACGCCCAGGTGCTGGACGAGAGCAGGCTCAGCACCGACCCCGAGGCCACCGCCATGATCAAGCGCGTGGGCGCCCGCATCCAGGGCGCCGTCGAGCGCTACTTCGCCCAGACCGGCCAATCGGACCAGCTGGACGGCTACGCCTGGGAGTTCAACCTCATCGAGAGCGACCAGGCCAACGCCTGGTGCATGCCCGGCGGCAAGGTGGCCTTCTACACGGGCATCCTGGCCATCTGCCGCGACGACGCCGGCGTGGCCGTGGTCATGGGCCACGAGGTCGCCCACGCCGTGGCCCACCACGGCGGCGAGCGCATGAGCCAGCAGATGGCCGTGCAACTGGGGGGGATGGCCCTGTCCGAGGCCGTCAGCAGCAAGCCCGAGCAGACCCGGTCCATCTACATGACGGCCTTCGCCGTGGGCGCCCAGTACGGCGCGCTGCTGCCCTACAGCCGCACCCACGAGAGCGAGGCCGACCGCCTGGGCCTGATCTTCATGGCCATGGCCGGCTACGACCCCCGCGAGGCCCCGAGGTTCTGGGAGCGCATGAACGCCGCGGGCGGCGGCGCCCCGCCGGAGTTCATGAGCTCGCACCCGTCGGACGAGACGCGCGTCCGCAACCTGAACGAGTGGATGCCCGAGGCGCTGGGTTACTACAAGCCCTGACGGCGGGGGCAGCGGACGGTAGAGGATCCCCCGAGGGTGCGCCCCGGGGGATCCTGCGTTCAGAGCCCCAGGTCCGCCCGCAACCACCAACGGCGGCGCAGCAGGAAAGCGACCACGAACGCGGCCAGCGAAGCGGCCAGGACGAGCGGCGTCGACTGGGCGTAGGGCATGGCCGTCAGCAGGATGTGCCCGGCGAAGTACGGGAACATGATCGCCGCGTTGGCCAGCGAGTTCTGGGGCCGCGGCCGCAGGGCGACGGCCAGCCAGACGAACGGGGTGACCAGCGGCACGAGCCAGATGCCGTGGGCGGCGCCCGGCCGGAACGCCAGCGCCTCGCCGCGCCAGGGCAAAGGCGGCAGCACCGCCTCCAGCAGCAGGAACACCGCGGCCGTCGCCAGGGCCAGCGCACCGGACACCAGGGCCGTGCCGCCCAGGGCTGCCACCTCGGCGCGCAGCCCGCTACGGCGCGACACGTCCGTCCGCGGCGGCGTCAGCAGCACCGGCGCCAGGCTGAACAGCGGGAACAGGGCCCACTGGTAGACCAGGCCGACCATCCAGACCTGGTTGAAGAAGAAGTCGGCTTCGTCGCCCATGTCCGCGTAGCCGAACCAGAGCATCATGGCGAGCAGAGCCAGAAGCAGCACCGGCACCACCAGCGGCCGCGTGCTGACGTTGGCGGCGAAGTCCGCGGCCATCAGCTGCCAGGCCCGCGCGGCCACGGGCGAGC
>JACZKN010000307.1 GCA_014859985.1 Candidatus Krumholzibacteriia bacterium
CCCGCTACTGGAAGCTGCCGGTGGACCTGCAGAACATCATCGGCGACCACCACGACATCGACCCCGAGCACCCGCCCCGAGACCTGGATGCCACCCTGGCGGTGCTGGTCTACGCCAACGCCCTGAGCCACTGCGACAGCACCCCGCAGGGGCGCGGCCGCGCCGCCCGGCCGAGCAGCGCGGCGGCGCGGCCGCGCCCCTGCGGGGTGCTGTCGCAGTGGCTCAGGGCGTTGGCGTAGACCAGCACCGCCAGGGTGGCATCCAGGTCCCGGGGCGGGTGCTCGGGGTCGATGTCGTGGTGGTCGCCGATGATGTTCTGCAGGTCCACCGGCAGCTTCCAGTAGCGGGCCAGCCGCCGGCCCGCGCGGTCGTGGGTGATGCCGAAGCGCTGCCGCTCGGCGGCCAGCCCCGCCTCGCCGCAGGCCCCGGCCCGGGCCACCGCTTCCATGTCCGCGGGCGAGCACTCCAGCAGCACCACCTTGCCGATGTCGTGGATCAGGGCCGCGACGAAGGCCTCCTCCGTGGCCACCTTGCCCGAGGCCTCGGCCAGCAGCTGGGCCAGCCCCGCGGTCACCAGCGAATGCCGCGCGATCCCCACCAGGGACGGCGAGCGCGACAGCTTGCTCATCATGTCGAAGACCGACAGGCCCAGGGCCAGGTTGCGCACGGTCTCGAAGCCGATGCGCACCACGGCCCGGTGCACGGTCCGGATCTCGGCGTCGTCGCTGCGCCGGTGCAGCGCGCTGTTGACGACCTTCAGCACGCGCATGGTCAGGGACTGGTCCTGCAGGATGCAGGCGGCCAGATCCTCGGCGCTCGAGCGGTCGTCGCTGGCCACCTTCTGGATGTGCAGCAGGGTCTGGGGCAGGCTGGGCAGCTCCCCCATCTTCTCGATCTGGGCAAATACGTCCGCCGAGGACATGGGCCGTCCTTCCGCAGGGGTGGCCCCCGGGTTATCGGCCGCGGACGCCGGTCCTTGATCGCGGCGGTCAGGCGTGCTTGCGGGCCAGCCAGTAGCGTTCGCCGCGATCGATGGCGCAACGGCGCAGCTCGCCCGCGGCCACTTCGTCGGCGGCGACGTGCTCGGTGACGGCCCAGCCCGGGCGGGCGATCAGGTGGGGGAAGTCGGGGGCGAACTGCCAGGCGTGGGCGTGGGCCCGGTGCGGATCGACCGGGATGCGCCGGCTGTGGGCCAGGCCCGGCTCGAGCGGCACCTGGATCCAGGCGGCTCCCCCCGGCCGCAGGATGCGCAGGATCTCGTCCACGCACAGTTCCAGTTGCGGGATGTGCTCCAGGACGTGGCTGCAGAAGATCCAGTCCACCGACCCGTCGCGCAAGGGCGCCTGCCGGAGGTCGGCGGTGAAGTCGGGGTCGAAGCGCTTCTCCTGGGCGTCGATGTCGCTGCGGTAACAGCGGGCCAGGCCCTCGTGCTCCAGCACGTAGCGCATGGCCGTGGACAGGGAGAAGCCCACGATCACGTCCGGCGCCTGGTGGCCCAGCCGCCGCAGCTCGCCCCGCACCCCCAGCACCAGCAGCCGGTGCCGGTCGAAGGAGCCGCACGAGGGGCAGATGCAGTGGCGGATCACCTCGTCCGCCGACAGGAAGTTGCGGAAGCGGTGCCCCTGCCAATGGCAGACCGGACACCGGCGCGGGCGCCGGCCGGCCAGACGCTCGCCCAAGGGCAGCAGGGAGTTCTCGGTCGCGCCCAGCAGCACGCGCGCCGCCATCACCGGGTGGCGCCACAGGCAGGCCGGCGAGAGCGGATCCAGCAGCGTGGTGCGGACGAAGGAGAGAACGGGCACCGGGTCCTCCGGGGGCGGCGGTCAGCTCGACGATCGGCGCATGATAGCAACGGGCGGGGCGGGACGAAAGCCCGGATCGTCCGGATCGGCCGCGGCGCCCCGGCTCAGGGCCGCCACACCAGCCGCAGGGTGCCAAACCCCAGGGACGAGTCGTCGGCCTGCTCGGTGTGGCGCTCGGGCTCCCAGCTGGCCAGCGCCTCCAGGGACAGGGCCTCGGCCAGGCGCCACGAACCGGTCAGCCAGATCTTCCAGTAGTTGAAGTCCGAATAGAGGCCGAAGGTCTCGGCGAACCCGCCGCCGTCCAGGGTGATCAGCGGATCGACGTAGTCCCGGTGCCCGTACTCGACGGTCAGGGAACCGGCCAGGTCCAGGCCGAAGGCGTCGACGCCCGCCCGCGCCCCCCACTGCCGGTAGCTGTCGGGATTGTCGCCGGCCTCGAGCCGCTCCGCGGCCACCCCGAGCAGCCAACTGGCCGCCAGGATGTCGCCCCAGCGGTAGCCCAGCAGGCCGTCCAGGCGCCAGGAGTCGAACCAGGTGGCGTCCTCGTCGTCGTACGCCCAGACCTCGCTCTGCAGCTCGCCCACGAGGCGCCCCGGGCCGGCGGGCACGGCGGCCGCGGCGTCGGTCCAGTGGGTCCAGGCCGAGGGCCGCGCCGCCTCGTCGGCGATCGTGCGCCGTTCGCTCTTGTGGTGCACGCGCAGGCCCCCGTCGGCCAGGCCCCCGCTGTCCCAGTCCAGTTCCAGACCCAGCACGTCCCGGTCGATCGCGGAGGTGTCCGGGTAGGCCCGGCCCAGGGCGATCAGGCCCACGGACCACCAGCCCTCGGCCGGGCGCCGCGAACGCACGTAGATTCCGGCCGCGGCCTGGCGCCAGTCCATCTCCAGGGTCGACGGCGTGCGGTAGTCCTGCAGGCCGGCCCAGCCCCGCAGTTCCAGCAGCGCGCCCCGCCAGGCCGCGGGCTGGGCGCGCAGATCCAGGCGCCCTTCCCAGTTGTCGCTGGAGTAGACGTACTCCGTGCCGCGGCGGTACTGGCGCGCGACCACGGTGCCGTCCAGGCGCAGGGGCGTGCGGCCGTCGGCGCCGGTCAGCCGCCAGTCGCCGTCCACCCTCTGCCGGAAGAGTTCGGTGCCCGCGGACGCCTCGGTGCGCAGGCGCCAACGGCGCGGCGCGCCGCGGCCCGAGCGCCCCTCCAGCGCCGCTTCCAGGCTGAACTCGCTGATGGTCTCGGTGGTGTCGTCCACGGCCAGGGCGTAGGTGTGGACGGTGCCGTCGAAGCCGCCGGACAGCTCCCACTGCCAGCGGTCCGGTTCGGGGACGGGGGCCGCCGCGACCGCCGCGGTCGCGACCAGGACGGCGAACGCGGACCCCAGGCAGGATCCGCCGCCGCGAAGGAGGATGACGCAGGTCCGTTCCACGTCTGGCATCAGCCCGTCATGCGGTTCACCGCGCCATGGTTTCGGCCTGGTTCAGCAGATCGTGGGCGGCCCGGATCTCCCTCAGCGCCGGCTCGGGCTCGCCCCCGGCAAGGGCGCGTTCGGCCCGGTCCCGGTGGCGGCGTGCCTGTTCCAGCAGGCTGCGCACCCGCTCGCTGGCGTCCCCGCCCAGCCGGTCGTCCAGGGCCGCGAGCCGCTCGTCGAAACGCTCGATTTGCCGCCGCGCCGCCCCTTCCGGCCCGGGCGCACCTTCGTCCAGGAGCCCCTGGGCCAGGCGCCGCGCGAGGGCGGCCATCTGCAGCGCCCGACCGGGCTCGCCCTGGGCCAGGTGACCCCGGGCCCGTTCCAGCGCCTCCTGCGCCTCGCCCAGCTGGCGGGCGGCCTGGGGACCGGGCTCGCCGGGCCGGGCCGCGCGGGCCCGGTCGATCAACTCGGCCGTGCGCTCGATCTCCGCGCGCAGCCGCTCGGGATCGCCGCCCTCGGCGATCAGCCGCGCGGCGCGGGCGGTCAGGTCCTCGGCCCGCTCGAACATCTGCTCGGCCAGGCGCAGGTCCCCCTGGAGATGGGCCTCACGGGCCCGCCGGGCCTGGTTCTCCGCCCGGCGCAGCAGCTCGACGGCGTCCTCGTTGCCCGCTTCGCGGGCGCGCTCGCCCAGCTGCTGGTGCAGGTCCATGAAGCGCTCGGCGCGCAGGCGCAGGCGCTCCTGCAGGCCCATCGCCTCGCGGGCCAGCTTCACCGCGTGCCAGAGGGCAGCCCGCGCGCGCCGGGCCAGGTTGCCGGCCTGGGCCATCCGCCCCCGGCCCAGTTCCTGCTCGGCGCGGCGGTTCATCTCCTCGGCCTGGCGCAGCACCGTGCGCGCCGTGCCGCTGTCCGTCTCGCCCACCAGTTCGGCGCCCCAGAGGATCAACTCGTCGGTGCGGTCGATGTACTCGCCGACGGCGTCGCCGGCCGTGCCCCCGTGGTTCTGGGCTGCCGCCGGCGCCGTGGCCACCGCCAGCGCCAGCGCCAGGGTGCACGCCGCGAGCGGGGTCTGCCAACCCCGGCGACGTCCGTTGCTGGTCCTGCAGGTCTTCATGACCACCGTCCTTGTCCTGTGCCCGGTCCGGCCCGGCGCGTCCCCCGTGGTCCGGGTGCAGGAGCCATGCCACGGCACCGCGCGGCCGCCTCGGCAGGCAAGAACAACAACGGCAACAGGTAGAGGGCCCGGCAGGCCCGGCCGGCTTCGCCCGGACCGGTGCCGGCCGCACCTGCCGCGGCAGGACCGTACTTCCAGGTACAACCTGCGGACCCGCGGGTCACGAACCGTCCTCCTGCATGCCCAACAGCTTCATCCGCGAATAGAGGGTGCGCCGCGTGATCCCCAGGAGGCGGGCGGCCAGGCTCTTGTTGCCGGCGGCGCGCTTCAGCGCGGTGCGGATCAGCAGGCGCGCGTTGTTGTCCAGGTTCAGGTCCTCGCCCGCCGCACCGCCGGACGGTCCCCCGCGCACCGGCCCTCCCACGTCCAGCAGCACGTGCTCGTCGGCGACGGGCGCGTCACCGGCCAGGATGTGGGCCCGCTCGATCAGGTTGCGCAGCTCGCGCACGTTGCCGGGCCAGGCGTAGGCCTGCATGCGCCTGAGGGTGGCCGCAGGCAGCTCCTGGCCCCGGCGCCCCAGTTGCTCCAGGAAGTGCTCCGCGAGCAGGGCCAGGTCATCGGGCCGGTCCCGCAGCGGCGGCACGTCCAGGGGGAAGACCAGCAGACGGAAGTAGAGGTCCTCCCGGAACGTGCGGGCGGCGATGGCCTCCTCCAGCGGCCGGTTGGTGGAGGCGATGATGCGCACGTCCACGGCGCGCTCGAGCGGATCGCCCACGCGGTTGATGCACCGCTCCTCGAGCACCCGCAGCAGCTTGGCCTGGACCCCGGGGCCCGCCTCGCCGATCTCGTCCAGGAAGAGGGTACCGCCGCGCGCGGCCTCGAACAGGCCCTCGCGGTCGGTGTCCGCGCCGGTGAAGGCGCCTTTGCGGTAGCCGAACAGCTCGCTCTCGAGCAGGGTCTCGGCGATGGCCGCGCAGTTGACGGCGATGAACGGGGCGTGGGCACGCGGGCTCGCCGTGTGGATGGCCCGCGCGGTGATCTCCTTGCCGGCGCCGCTTTCGCCGCGGATCAGCACCGTGGCGTCGGCGGGGGCGACCCGCGCGATCATGCCGCGCAGCGTTTGGGCGGCCGCCGACTCCCCCACCAGCACCCGGCCCGGCCCCAGGCCGGAGGCGGCCCGGCGCAACGCCCGGTTCTGGGCCGCGAGCAGGCGCCCGGCCACCGCCTGCTCCACCACGTGGGCCACCTCGTTGAAGTTGAAGGGCTTGGTCAGGTACTGGTAGGCGCCCGCCTGCAGGGCCGCCACCGCGGTCTCGACCGCGCCGTAGGCCGTCAGCACGATCACCGCCGTGTCCGGCGAACGCGCCTTCACCCCGGCCAGCACCGCCATGCCGTCGACCGGCTCCATGCGCAGGTCCGTCAGCACGGCGTCGTAGCCGCCGCCCTCGGCGAGTTCGAGGGCCTCGGCGCCGCCGTGCACGCCCGTGACCTCGTGGCCCCGGTGCCGCAGGGCCGCAGCCAGCAGGGTCACCATCTTCCGCTCGTCGTCCACCACCAGGATCCTGGCCACGTCGTTCTACTCCTTGCCCGCAGCGACGGTCCCGGCCCCGGCCGGCGCGTGGGCCGGCAGGCGGACCACGGCTTCGGCGCCGGGCCGGTCGCCGCGGTCGCGCAGTTCCAGCGTTCCGCCCATGCCCTCGACGATGCGGCGCGACAGGGACAGGCCCAGGCCGCCGCCCTTCTCTTTGGTGGTCCAGAACGGCTCGAAGCACTGCTCGGCCGCCGCGGCCAGCCCCCGGCCCTGGTCGCGGACGGTCAGCTCCGCGGCGCTTGCTGTCCGCTCGACCGTCACCTCCACGAGCCCTCCCCCGGGCATGGCGTCCCGCGCGTTCAGCAACAGGTTCAAGAGCACCTGCTGCAGGCGCCGCGGATCGCCGCGGACCTCCACGTCGGCCGCCGGCTGCGCCTGCTCGACCCGCACGCCGTCCTTCTCCAGTTCCGCCGCCAGCAGGGCCACGCCCCGGCGCACCACCGCCCCGAGCGGGAACACCTCGTCCGCGCTCTCGCCGTCCCGGCCGAACGCCAGGTAGCCGCTGAGGATGCGGTCCAGGCGGTCCACCTCCGCGGGGATGAAACCCGCCACCTCGTCCGCGATGCCGGCTTCCGCCAGCACCCTTTCCAGGTGCTGGCCCGCGCCGCGGATGATGCCCAGGGGGTTGCGGATCTCGTGGGCGATGCCCGCGGTCATGCGCCCCATGGCCGCGAGGCTCTCCTGGCGCACCAGCAGGGCCCGGGCCCGGCGCACCGACAACTCCAGGCGGACCAGCACCGCGACCACCAGGGCCAGCACCGCCAGCACCACGGCCAGGATCGCGGCCGCGCCGCGCTTGAGGGTGGCCAGGGCGTCGTAGAAGTCCGGGCTGCCCCGCACCGTGACCACCGCCTGGACGAAGCTGCCGGCCAGGGGATCGTCCTTCCACAAGGGGGCGTAGGCCGAGGCCTGGTAGACGGCGCCCACCAGGCGCGTCGGCGTGGCCACCGCCGCCCCGGTGTCGCGCATGCGATCGACCGCCGGCTCGTCCAGGGCCCAGAAATCGCTGGTCTCGCCGGCCAGGAGGTTGGTGGCGGTGGTGACCAGGACACGCCCCTCGAGGGTGGTCAGGGAGATCTCCGCCAGGTCGTTGCCCGCCGCCAACCCGCGCCACTTGCGGGCCCGGCTCCCGGCCCAGGCTGCCCCCCCGGAGCCGAAGACCAGCGCCTCGACGCTGTCGGGGTCGGCCCCGGCGGCCAGGACGTTCGCCACCGCCAGCAGGCGCTGGCCCAGGGCCGCGTCGAGGCGGCTCTCGGCGGCTTGGTGCAGGCCCAGCAGGCCGGCGCTCACCGCGGCCACGAGCACCGTGCAGGCCAGGACGGCCCAGAGCAGCGGCGCCCGCCGTCCGGTCACGGCGCGGGATCCGGCCCGACCGGGGACGGGCCCTGGGCCAGGGTCTCGGACTGCTCGCGCGCGTGGTAGCTGGAGCGCACCATGGGCCCGGCCTCGACCCAGCCGATGCCCAGTTCGCGGCCGATGGCGGCCAGGCGGTCGAACTCCTGGGGCTCCACGTAGCGCCGCACCGGGTGGTGGCGACCGCTGGGCTGCAGGTACTGGCCGATGGTCATGATCTGCACGCCGGCGGCCACCGCGTCGCGCATCAGCTCGACCACCTGCCCGCCGGACTCGCCGACTCCCAGCATGATGCCGGTCTTCACCTTGATCGCGCCGCCGCGGGCGTCGGACCAGTCGCGGGCCGCGCGCAGCACCGCCAGCGAGCGGCGGTAGTCGGCGCCGGTGCGCAGCATGGGGTACAGGCGGGGCACCGTCTCCAGGTTGTGGTTCAGCACCTCCGGGGCCTCGCGCAGCACCACTTCCAGCGCGCCGTGGTCGCCCATGAAGTCGGGGATCAGCACCTCGACGCCGCAGCCCGGATTCAGCGCGCGGATCTGCCGGATGGTCTGGGCGAAGTGCTCCGCGCCGCCGTCGGGCAGGTCGTCCCGGTTGACGGAGGTGCAGACCGCGAACTTCAGGCCCAGGGTGCGCACGGTCTCGGCCACCCGGCGCGGCTCGTCCGGATCGAGGGCGCCGGCGCGGCCGCCGGGGATGTTGCAGAAGGTGCAGTGGCGGGTGCAGACGTCGCCCATCAGCAGGAAGGTGGCGGTGCGGCTGCCGAAGCACTCGCCCCGGTTGGGGCAGTTGGCGCTCTCGCACACGGTGTGCAGGGCGGCCGAGCGCAGCAGGCGCTTGACCTCGTTGTACTCGGCGCCGCCCTGGCGCTCCATGCGCAGCCAGGCGGGCTTGCGCGCGGGCAGGGGGGCGCGGCCCAGCTCCGGGATCAGCCCGTCGTTCTTCATGGTGCGGTCGCTTTCCAGGGACGGCCCGCGGCCAGGGTGAACACCTCGCCCGGCACGAACCTGCCGTCCTCGAAACGCACCGTGGCCGCCTCGTGCACCGGATCGTGCTCGAAGACCAGGACGTAGCCGTCCTCCACGGCGCGGGTCAGGAACTGCTTCTTCTCGGTGACCGTGAGCAGGGGGTTGAGGTCGTAGCCCATGATCCACGGGACGTGCACCTGGCTCAGGTACGGGATCAGGTCGCCGCAGTAGACGAGCACGCCCGCCCCCGTGTGGAACTCGACCATCTGCTGGCCGGGGGTGTGGCCGCTGATGGGCGTGACGCGCACGCCCGGCAGGATCTCCTGCGCCCCGTCGACGAACTCCAGGCGGCCCTCCTGCTGCAGGGACGCGAAGTCCTCGGGCCGGAAGCTGGCGCGGTCGCGCTCCGACGGCCGGTTCGCCCAGTCCCAGTGGCGCTGTTGGACCCAGTAGCGGGCCTCGGGGAAGGTGGGCACCAGGCGCCCGTCCACCGCGCGCACGGCGCCGCCGGCGTGGTCGAAGTGCAGGTGGGTCAGCACGACGTCGGTCACGGACTCGCGGGTGACGCCCTCCTCGGCCAGCTCGGCCACCAGCTGGTTGGGCCGGCGCACCAGGCCGAAGATGCCGATCTTCTTCTCGTCCCAGCGGTCGCCCATGCCCGTGTCCACCAGGACGCGGCGGCCGTCGGGCCCGTCGGCCAGCAGGCAGCGCAGGTCCAGGTCGATGCGGTTCAGCTCGTCGGCGGGGTGCTGCTTTTCCCAGAAGACCTTGGGCACGACCCCGAACATGGCGCCGCCGTCGAGCTTGAAGCGGCCGTCGTGGCAGGCGCGGAAGGTCCAGTCGCCCAATTGCATGATCCGGTCCACCTTTCGTCGTCGTGCCGGTTCGTCTTCCACGATAACCCGGCCCGCGCGGCCGGGCAACGCGGGAGATGCCGGGCCCCCGCGCGGAGCGCCCCCCGTGCAGTAGTCCGTTGCCTTCCCGATTTTGATCCTGTATCATCAAAATGCGATTGTCGGGAATCGGGAGCCGCCAGCCGTCCCATCTTGCCAGTTGCCACACTCCAGACAAGGGGGACCGCCATGACCAGCCGCCGCCAGGCCCTGACCGGGGCCGCTTTGGCCATCGTGGGCCTGATCTTCTGTGGCGCGGCGCCCGCCGTCGCCCAGGGCCCCGACACCATCGGCCTGTGGTTCGACACCGCCTACACCGTGAACGACGGCGGAGGCTCGGATTTCCCCTACTTCGGCACGGCCTACCTGGTGCTGCACGAGCCCCGCCTGGACGGCGTCGGCGGCTGGGAGTGCAAGGCGACGGCCGCCGGGCCGGTCACCCTGCTCTCCTGGGCCCTGGAGGGCCAGGCGGTGAATTTCGCCTCGCCCCCCGATTTCATCGTGGGCCTCGGTTCGCCGCTGCCCGCGGGACAGGACGTGCTGCTGGCGACGGTGCAGTTCCTGATCGACGCCCCGGCCCCGGTCGCCTTCAGCCTCGGCCCCGTGTACCACGCCTCCATCCCGGGCGCGATGGCCTACATCCCCTTCGCCGACCCCAACGACCTGCGGCCCCTGACCACCGGCACCGGCACCCCGGAGGTGGCCTGGTACAACCGAGAGTTGCCGGTCTGCACCCTGTCGGCCGAGGCGGTCGACTTCGGGGTGCGGCCCCTGGGCGTGCAGACGGTCCGCTACCTCACCATCGGCAACGACGGCGGCGGCCCCCTGTGGGTGGACCCGCAGTTCACCGGCGAGGGCGGCGACTTCGCGATCGTCGCCGGCGGCGGCCCGGGCAGCCTCGAGCCGGGCCAGCAGCGGACCCTCACCCTCGGCTTCGCGCCGACTCTCATCGGTAGCCAATGGGCGCAGCTGGCCATCAGCGGCGACTGCCCGGCGGTGACGCTGACCGGCAGCGGTCGCGAAGCGGTCGTCTCGGGCTACGTGTCGCCCAACCCCGTCGATTTCGGCGAGGTCATCGAGACGACCACCGCCCAGCGCGTGGTCGCGGTGGCCAACAGCGGCGAGGTCCCGCTGGAGATCGCGGTCCAGCCGGCAGGCGGCTGTCCGGCGTTCGGCTTCGGGGACGCGACGGCGTTCACCCTCGCGCCCGGCGCCCAGAGGTACCTGACGCTCACCTTCACGCCGCCGACGGTCGGCACCTACGCCTGCGAGGTCGCCCTGCACCCGGCGATCCCGCCGCTGCACCTGGCGGGCACCGCCCGCGCCGCGGTCGACTCCTGGGCCATCGCGCCCACCGCCCTGGACTTCGGCGGGGTCGGCCTGGCGGGCGGACCGGTCCTGCGCTCGGTGACCGTGCGCAACACCGGCGAAAGGGCGGCCGACCTGGACCTGGCCCTCGACGACCCGAGCGGGGCCTACGCCATCGTCAGCCCCGCCGATCCGCAGCCCCGGCTCCAGCCCGGGGCATCCCTCGTGGTGACCGTGGGCTTCGACCCGGCCACGCTCGGCACCCACCCCGCCACCCTCGTGCTGGGCAGCGGCCCGCCCGACGTGCCCCTGACCGGCACCGGGCAGGAGCCGGTCCCCGGCTGCCAGGCGACCGCGTTGTTCGTCGATTTCGGCGACGTCCCGCAGGGCGGCCAGACCGCGCGGTCGCTCCGGGTCAACAACATCGGCAACACGGTGCTGAACTTCGCGCCTGCGGTCTCGTGCCCCGAGTTCAGCGTCACCTCCTACCCGCAGGCGATCGCGCCGGGCGGATTCGGCTGGTTCAACCTGGCCTACCGGCCCGCCGACCTGGGCGTCGACCAGTGCGGCCTGGACCTGGGCCCGGACGCCTGCGTTCAGGTCACGCTGCGGGGCGCGGGGATCTCCGGCGGCTGGGGCGACGGCACCAACCTGGTGGCCGTGTCCTTCGTCCCCGACGCCATCGCACCCGAGGCCTACCCGCCCGCCGCGACGGTGGTGACGGCGTACCTGATGCTCGTCAACCCGGCGACGCACGAGGGCGTGTGGGCCTGGGAGCTGCGGCTGGGGCTGGACCCCCAGGTGCTGCTGCTGCAGTCGAACCTGGGACCGATGTCCCTGAACTTCGCCAGCCCTCCCGAGTACATCGTGGGCCTGGGCGCGCCGATCCCGGACGCGCCCATCATCGTCCTGGCCGAGCTCCTGCTGATGCCCCTGGACACCGACCCGCACCCCATCTCCGTGGGCCCGGTGCACATCCCGTCCATCCCCGGCCAGATGGCCTGGGGCTACAACGCCGACGTCCAGCTGGCGACGATGTTTCCCATCACCGGCGAAGCGGTCGTGGCCTGGATCAACCCGGACATCGGCGTGGCCGTGCTGGCCCCCGCGCCCACGGCCACCGTGGCCGGCGGCCGCGTGGAGCTGCGCTGGCCCGTGCCCAGCGACGGCACGGGCGGCTGCCACGTCTACCGCACGCTCGGCGGCCTGGAGTCGCGCCTGAGCGGGGCACCGCTGCAGCCCGGCGCCGGTGGCTACCTCTACACCGACGACACCGCCGGCCTGCCTGCCGGCGCGACGGTCGCGTACCGCTACGCCGTCCTGCGTGACGGCGTCGAGATCGCCCGCAGCCCCGCGGTCGCGGTCGAGCTGCCGGGCGCCGGCGCCCTGGCCGATCGGCTGCTGCCCAACCGGCCCAACCCGTTCAACCCCGAGACCGAGATCCGCTTCGAGATGGCCGGGGACGGCCGGCTGCGCCTGGAGGTGTTCGACGTCAGCGGACGCCGCGTGGCCGTGCTGGAGGACGGCGTGCGCGGGGCGGGCGCGCACCAGGTGGTCTGGCGCGGCCGCGACGACGCCGGCCGCACCGTGCCCAGCGGCGCCTACTACGTCCGTCTGGAGACGGACCGCGGCCGGGACACGCGCAAGGTCATGCTGCTGAAGTGACGCCTGCGGCACGAAGGCGCCGCCCCGGCCGGGGCGGCGCCTTCATCCCCGCCGGCGGAGGCTGCCCGGCGGCCTAGTCCACCTGCCAGCAGTCCGGCGTGTAGAGCAGGTCCTTCAGCGTGCCGGGGCCGCGCTTGCCGGTGACCGCGCCGACCTGGTCCGCCACCAGCTCGTCGAGGGTCGGCGCCGCGACCGTGCGCAGCACGCCGAACGGCCGTGGCATGGCCGGATCATTGTCGAGCTGGGACATCAGGAACGCCGGTGCGGCCGACGCGACCGTCGGATCCCAGACCGTGGCCTCGGCCGCCGGCACCACCTTGACGGTCATGTCCTGGACCTTCAGGCCCTTCGCCTGGTCCTTGCCGTAGACCATGGGCTTGCCGGCCTCGAGATTGACGGTCAGTTCGTCGCGGACGGCCTTCTCGGTCCAGCCCTTGAAGGCGCCGTCGTTGAAGATCACGCAGTTCTGCCAGACCTCGACGAAAGCCGACCCCTTGTGGGCCGCCGCCGCCGCCAGCACCTCCTTCAGATGCTTGGGTTGCACGTCCATGGTGCGCGCCACGAAGGTGGCGCCGGCGCCCAGCGCCAGCTGCACGGGGTTGAAGGGGGCGTCCACCGAGCCGTAGGGCGTGGTCTTGGTCTTCAGGCCCTGCGGCGAGGTCGGGGAATACTGTCCCTTGGTCAGGCCGTAGATCTGGTTGTTGAACAGGATGATCTTCATGTCCACGTTGCGGCGCAGGGAGTGGATCATGTGATTGCCGCCGATGGACAGGCCGTCGCCGTCGCCGGTGATCACCCAGACCTGCAGCTCGGGGTTGGCCACCTTCACGCCGGTGGCGATGGCGTTGGCGCGGCCGTGGATGCCGTGGAAGCCGTAGGTGTCCATGTAGTACGGGAACCGGCTCGAGCAGCCGATGCCCGAGACCATGACCACGTTCTCCTTGGCCACGCCGATGTCCGCGAGCACGGCCTGCACCCCGTTGATGACCGAGTAGTCGCCGCACCCGGGGCACCAGCGCATCTCCTGGTCGGACTTGAAGTCCTTGGGCTTCAACTGCTGGACGTCGCTCATGCCGTTTCCTCCAGGATCCTATGGAAATGCACCTTCAGCTCGGGAGCGAAGAAGGGCTTGCCTTGCACCTTGTGGATCGATTCGAACTTGAACTGCGGGAGCTCGCTGGTCAACAGGCGCGCCAGCTGCCCCATGTTGAGCTCGGGCACCACGATGCGCTTGGCCGAGGCGAAGATCCCCGCCAGCCCGTGGGGCAGCGGGTAGACGTGCCGCAGGTGGATGCGTCCGATGCGTTTGCCGTCCCTTTGCAGGGCCTCGACCGAGCTGCGGATCGCCCCGTAGGGCGAGCCCCAGCCCACCACCAGCAGGTCCGGGTCCGGCGGACCGAAGTACTCGGGCGTGGGAATCGAATCGCGGATGTTCATGACCTTCTGGAGCCGCGTCTCCACCATCAGCTGGTGGTTGTCCGGATCGTGGGACACGTTGCCGGTCTTGGCGTCCTTCTCCAGGCCGCCGATGCGGTGCATCAGGCCCGGGGTGCCGGGCTTGGCCCAGCCGCGGGCCAGCTTCGCGTCCCGCCGGTACGGCCAGTAGCCCTCGGGGTCGGTCACGAACTCGACCTTGAAGCGCGGGAGCTCCTCGAGCGCGGGCAGCTTCCAGGGCTCGGCGCCGTTGGCGATGTAGTTGTCGCTCAGCAGGATCACCGGCGTCATGTACTCCACCGCGATGCGGCAGGCCTCCACCGCGCAGTCGAAGGCGTCGGCCGGGCAGGCGCAGGCCAGCACCGGCAGGGGCGCCTCGCTGTTGCGGCCGAAGATGGACTGCAGCAGGTCCGCCTGCTCCACCTTGGTCGGCAGGCCCGTCGACGGGCCGGCGCGCTGCACGTCCACGCAGACCAGGGGCAGTTCGGTGATCACGGCCAGGCCCAGGGCCTCGGTCTTGAGCGCCAGGCCCGGTCCCGAGGTGGTCGTCATGCCCAGCCGTCCGGCGAAGGAGGCGCCGATGGCCGTGCAGATGCCGGCGATCTCGTCCTCCATCTGGCAGGTGATCACGTCGTAGTTCTTCAGCTCGGACATGTACTGCAGGATGTCCGTGGCCGGGGTGATGGGGTACGAGCCGAGGAAGGCCTTCAGGCCCGCCAGCTCGGCGCCCGCCACCAGGCCCAGCGCCAGGGCGTGGTTGCCCATGATGTTGCGGTAGGTGCCCGCGGGCGCGTCGTCGACCTTGGGCACGTCGTAGCGGCCCTGGAACAGCCGCAGCAGCTCGCCGTGGTTGTAGCCCGCCTTCAGGGCGCGGCTGTTGGCCTCGGCAAGCTCGGGCTTGTTCTTGAACTTCATCTGCAGCCACTCGAGGGTCGGCTCGAGGGGGCGGCTGAACAGCCAGTACATCATGCCCAGGGTGTAGAAGTTCTTGCAGCGCAGCACGTCCTTCTTGCCCAGGCCGGTGCCTTCGAGGGCCTCCACGGTGCGCTGGTTGATGTCCTCCTCGATCACGCGGAAGCCGGAGAGCGTGCCGTCGGTCAGCGGGTTGCTCTTGAGATCGGCCTTCTCCAGGTCCTTCTCGGTGAACGAGCCCGTGTTGACCAGGACGATGCCGCCCGGCTTGAGATCCTTGTAGTTGATGATCAGGGCCGCCGGGTTCATGGCCACCAGGACATCCGGGGCGTCGCCGGGCGTGTAGATGTCCGACGAGCTGAAGTGGATCTGGTACCCCGAGACGCCGGCGCGGGTGCCGGCCGGTGCCCGGATCTCCGAAGGGAAGTCCGGGAAGGTGGCCAGGTCGTTGCCGACCTTGGCGGTGGTGTCGGTGAACTGGGTGCCCGTCAGCTGCATCCCGTCGCCGGAATCGCCGGCGAAGCGGATGGTGACATCGTCCTGCCTGATCAGTTCGGAAGACATGGCGTGAACGTTCGCCTCCTCGCCCCAGGTGCCCCCGCCGCCGGGGGGCCGGTGGAGGTGGGTGACAGGGGATGGTCCGGGCTCCGGAGGTGCGGTTCCCGGGTGCGGGCCTTCGCAGCCGCCCGCGGACTGGTGTGCAAGGGTGAAAGCTATATGTTCGCCTGGGCGTGTGCCATGAAAAACGGGCTGTTAAAAAGTAAACGATACCCGGCCGGACGCTGCGACGCCGCCCCCCGGGACGCGCCCGGGGGGCGGCGGGCGGCGGCCGCGTCGACGCGGCCGCCCGGACCTGGGCTAGCGCTCGAGCAGCTTGCGCGTCTCGATATTCTTGCGCAGCTCTTCGGTGTTCAGGACCGTGAACTCCACGCGGCGGTTGGCCGCGCGGCCCTCGACGGTGCCGTTGTCGGCGATGGGCGTGCCCTCTCCGTAGCCCTTGACGGTGAAGCGGCCGCGATCCATGCCGGGCTGCTTGACCAGCAGGTAATCCAGCACGGACTGGGCGCGCTGCTCGCTCAGCTTCTGGTTGAAGGCCTCGGAGCCGGAGCTGTCGGTGTGGCCGCCGATCTCGATGCGCAGGGCCGGCCAGTCCGCCAGGGTCTGGGCGATCTCGTCCAGGACGGCGGTGTCGCGCTTCTCCAGCTCGGCCGACGAGATCTTGAACTCGATCTGCGAGGTGCTGATGCGGCCGGTGTCCAGCAGCTCCACGGCCGTGGCGGTCACCGGGATCGGGCAGCCCTCGGCGTCCACCTTCAGGTGCTTGGGCGTGTCCGGGCACTTGTCCAGGCCGTCGTACACGCCGTCGCCGTCGCTGTCCAGCGGGCAGCCGGAGGCGTCGATCACGGCGCCCCGGGGCGTGTCCGGGCAGGCGTCGTCCCGGTCGCGCACGCCGTCGCCGTCGCTGTCGCGGCTGCTCTTGCCGAAGCCCAGCTGCAGGCCGACGGTGGCGATCCAGTTGTGGGTCATGTCGCCGTCGTTGGCGAAGCGCTCGCTCAGCTCGCTCATGACGTCGCGCAGCTCGAAGCGCAGGCTGCGGTTGTTGGCGTTGTCGCCCGCCAGCCGCCAGTTCAGGCCCACGGCCCATTCCCAGCCGTTGAGGTGCTGCTTCGGCCCGGGCGCGTGGGCCGCGTAGTCGAATTGGGCCCAGCCGCCCAGCGCGTAGGGATTGAGGCGGTGGCCCGGCAGGAACTCGTACATGAGGTCCAGGCCGTACTCGTTGAGGTCGACGTCGGCATCGTCCACGGTGCGCACGGGCTTGGCGTAGCCGTAGTTGCCCTCCACGCGCCAGTGGCGCAGCAGCTGCCAGCCGAGGCGGCCGCCGAAGATGGCCTTGTCCTCGAGGCCGAAATCCTCGTGGAAGAAGGCGCCGCCCCCGTAGGGGGTGAAGGTGATGAGCGGCTTGTCGTCGGCTCCGACGCCGGTGGCGCCGGCGGCGCCGGCCGCAGCCAGCAGGATCACGGTGAAAGTGGCGAGAGCGGATTTCATGTCTTTGCCTCCCTTGGGATTCAAGGCAGCCCCCGTTGCCGCCAGATTCCGGCATCGGGGCGACACGTGTCAAGGTACCGTTGCACCATGGTCACGCTGCCCGACGTCGTGTTCCTGGAGCAGGCCGTCCGGCAACAGCGGCGGTTGACAGGCGGGGGCCGCGCCGACCATCTTGGCGGTTCCCGTGCGGCGGCGGATGCCGCGCCGGCCCCGCCCCCTCCACGCGGAGCGTGCCTTGGACACGATGGCCTTCCTGCTGCTGGCGTTCTCGTCGCTGTTCGCGGTGATCGACCCGCTCGGCTGCATTCCCTTCTTCAGCGGCCTGACCGGCGGCATGGGTGCGCGCCGCAAGCGCCGCACCCTGGCCCGGGCCCTGGTGGTCGCCTTCGGCGTCCTGGCGGTGTTCACGCTCTTCGGCCAGCACCTGCTGCACGTGTTCGGCATCACCCTCGACGCCTTCCGCATCGCCGGCGGCGTGATCTTCTTCGGCATCGGCCTGGACATGCTGCAGAGCCAGCCCCGGCGCTGGCGCACGGGCATCCGCCGGGCCTACGCCGAGGACCACCCCCACGCCGCCGACGCCCCGGGCGAGGACGACGACCCCTCCATCACGCCCCTGGCCATCCCCCTGCTGGCAGGTCCGGGGTCGATCACCACGGTGATGGTGCTGGTGCCCCAGGCGCCGCCCGTCCAGGGCCCGCTGCTGGTGCTGGGCGCGGTGCTGCTGATCCTGGTCCTCAGCGGAGCCATCCTCCTGGGCGCGGACCGGGTGCTGGCCCGCCTGGGCAACAGCGGCCTGCGCATCATCGAGAAGCTGATGGGGCTGCTGCTGACGGTGATCGCCGTGCAGCTGGTCATCGACGGCGTGGTGCCGATCGTGGGGCGGATGCCGGGCTGAGGCCGGATCCCCCGCCCCGTCCCCGGCGGCGGGCGGGATGGTTTGACAGCCCCCGGGGCGTCGCCTACCGTCCCTTGCTGATCAACGGGGAAACCCCACCCCTGCCCGGAGGCGAGTCATGACCCTGACGTTCAGGATCCGCGGCCACGCGGTGCTGCCGACGCTCCTTGTGCTTCTGCCGGCCGTCCTGGGG
>JACZKN010000308.1 GCA_014859985.1 Candidatus Krumholzibacteriia bacterium
GCCCTAGCCCGCCGCCAGGTGCCGCCCCACCTCGCCGGCGGCCGCGCGCCGCTCGAGCTCCGCCGCGACCACCTGCGGAACGCACTTCTTGCCCACCGGGTTGAAGAACGTCCCCAGCGACCGGGCCAGCACCAGCGCCAGGGGGATCCCCGTGATGCTGATCAACAGGCCGAAGATCTGCAGCACGCAGATCACCGCCAGCACCAGGCCGAAGGGGATGTACAGGACCGTGATGACGGTCGAGTAGGCCTTCCAGGCGTCGCCCTGCCGCTCGCCCAGGGCGCTGCGGCTGACCATGGCCCGGCTGAAAGGCGCGAAGAGGAACTTGCCGTACTCCATCAGGCCGCGGCCGATGGGCGCGGCGATGACCGTGACCGTGAGCACGAGCCCCAGCAGCCAGGTCAGCGCGGCCTGCGCGAAGCCGAGAAACGGGAAATGCCAAAGGATGTTGCCGAGGGTGCGCATGTTCTCCTCCTGATCCGTGCCGATGCGGCGTTCGGATTGCAGCGCAACGCTTCAGGCCGGACCATGGGAGCGCACGCTCGAATCAGGAGGATTGTAGCCCATGATTGCCAAAAAGATTTATACAGATATCCCCGACCCGGGGTTCCGGCGCCCTGCCCTACCGCCCCGCCGCCCCGCCCGCGTCCTGCCGCGCCCGGAACGCCGCCGTCCGCCGCGCGATGTCCTCGTTGATCCGCAGCGCCACCGACAAGGCCTCCCGCGCCGCCGCGCCGCTGACCGCGGGCAGGCGTCCGCTGCGGGCCGCCTCCAGGAAGGCCGTGATCTCGGTCAGCAGGGTGTCGGTGCGGGGGTGCTCGATCACCTCGGGCAGGATGCCGCCGCCGCTCATGCCGTAGGCCGCGCCGTCGATCCCGGCGCCGCCGCCCTCGCCGTCGGTCTCCATGGCCCCGGGCCCGCCGGTGACCAGCTGGTTGGCCTGGGCGGCGCAGTCGGCGGACAGGAACCCGCCGGGCTGAAAGACGCGGAACCGCCGCATGTCGTGGCTCGAGACCCGGCTCGCGGTCAGGTTGGCGGTGCAGCCGCCCGCGAACTCCAGCCGCGCGTTGGCGATGTCCACCCGCCCGGTCAACACCGGCGCGCCCACGGCCTGGACCGCGGTCACCGGCTCGCCCACCAGGTCCAGCAGGATGTCGATGTCGTGGATCATCAGGTCCACGACGATGTCCACGTCGGTGGCCCGCCCCGTGAACCGCGACAGGCGGTGCGCCTCCACGAACAGCGGGTTGCGGGTGCGCGCCTTCAGGGTCACGATGGCGGGGTTGAAGCGCTCGAGGTGGCCGATCTGCAGGATGGCCCGGCCCCGGACCGCGGCCGCCACCAGGTCGTCGGCCTCGGCCAGGGTGGGGGCGATGGGCTTCTCCAACAGCACGTGGATGCCCGCCTCCAGTAGCGGCCGCGCCACCGCGTGGTGCTGGCTGGTGGGAACGACGACGCTGGCCGCGTCGATGCGGCCCAGCACGGAGGCGGGGTCGGTCTCGGCCGCGCAGCCGCATTCGCCGGCCACGGTCTCGGCCCGCAGGCGGTTGGTGTCCACCACGGCGACCAGCTCGGCGTCCGGCAGCGCGGCGTACTTCTGGGCGTGGAAGCGGCCCAGGTAGCCGGCGCCCAGCACGGCCACCCTGACGGGCTTGGGTTTGCTCATGGCCACAAACCTAACCCATCGGCCCGCCGGAGCGAAGCGCCAAGATCAGCGCCGAGGCCCCCCGGGGTGCCCCTGCCGCCCGGTTCGGACCTTGACCCTCCGCAACCAAGGCCGGATAATCCGCCCCATGCCCGGCCCGGCCCGGCCGGGCGCCGGGCCAGGGAGGGCCCC
>JACZKN010000309.1 GCA_014859985.1 Candidatus Krumholzibacteriia bacterium
CGCCAACACGTCCCGGTCGGCCAGCACGGTGCGCAGCAGGGCGGCGGGATCGGCGGCAGGCGGCACGCAGAGGACCTCCGGACCCGGGGCGGCGGCGCGGCCTGCGGCGGCGCCCGGGTCATGGACGGTCATGATCGGACCTCACGGGAGGAAACGCCAGGATGAAGCCGGCGCCGCGGACTCCGCACGTTGACCTTCCCCGGGCCGCCCGTTATCTTTGGCGACGCATCGTCGCCCGACCGTTCCCACCATCGGCGCACCCCGGCGCCGCCCCCCCGGGAGGGACCATGAAGATCGCCGTCTGCGTCAAACAGGTGCCGGATTCCGAAACCCGGATCAACCTGGCCGCCCCCGCGCCCGAACTGGACCAGTCGGGCTTCACGCGCGTGCTCAACCCCTACGACGCCTACGCCGTCGAGCAGGCCGTGCGCATCAAGGAATCCCGCGAGGGGGTCGAGGTCACGGCCATCACCGTGGGCCCGCAGACCGTCAAGGAGACCCTCAAGAAGGACTGCCTGGCCGTGGGCTGCGACAAGGCGGTGATCGTCGACGACCCCGCCCTCGCGAAGGCCGACCACGCGGCGATCGCCACCGTGCTGGCCGCCGTGCTGGGGCGCGAGCCGTACGACCTGGTGCTCTTCGGCCTCAAGGCCATCGACGGCGACGCCGGCCAGGTGGGCATCCTGGTGGCGCAGAAGCTGGGCCTGCCCCACGTCTCGACCATCACCAAGCTGGAACTGGGCGAAGGGTCGCTGAAGGCCGAGCGGGAGATCGAGGGCGGCAAGGAGATCGTCGAGGCCTCCCTGCCCTGCGTGCTGACCTGCCAGAAGGGCCTGAACGAGCCCCGCCTGCCGAGCCTGCCCAACATCATGAAGGCCGGCATGAAGCCCATCGAGACGGTGACCTGCCGGGACCTCGGCATCGAGGCGCCCGCCAACCTGGTCACCGTGAAGCTGTACTCCCCGCCGCCGGCGCGCGGCGCCTGCAAGCTGGTCGAGGCGGAGGATCCCGCCGCCGCGGCGCGCGAACTGGCCCGCCTGCTGAGCGAGGAAGCCAAGGTCATCTAACCATCCGGACCAACCGGGGAGCCGACCATGCCGAACATTGCGGTTTTCATCGAGCACAGAAGCGGCGTCCTCAAGAAGGTCGCCTGGCAGATGCTGAGCGAGGCCCGGCGCCTGGCCGACGCCCACGGGGGCGAGGTCTGGGGCGTGTTCCTGGGTCCGGACGCCGCCCCGGCCGCGGCCACCGCCGGCAAGCACGGGGCCGACAAGGTCTTCGCCGCCACCGGCGACGCCTTCGCGGTCTACGACAGCGAACTGTGGGGCACCGCCCTGGCCGCCTTCTGCACCGCGCGGAAGCCGGACCTGGTGCTGGTGGGCTCGACGGCCCTGGGCAAGGACCTGGCCCCGAAGGCCGCGGCCAAGCTGGGCTGCGCGTGCATCAGCGATGCGGTGGGCCTGAAGTTCGACGGCGGCTGGGAGATCCGGCGCCCCATCTTCGCGGGCAAGTGTTTCGCCGACGTCACCTTCTCGACACCCCTGGCGATCGTCGGCATCCGCCCCAACGCCTTCGTCATGGCGGAAAGCCCCAAGGCCGGCGCGGTCGAGAGCTTCGATCCCGGCCTGGACGGGGTCCGGTCCAAGGCGAAGGTCATGTCGGTCGAGGCCGCGACGTCCGGCAAGGTCACGTTGACCGAGGCCGAGATCGTCGTCTCCGGCGGCCGCGGCATCAAGGGGCCGGAGAACTACCCGCTGATCGAGAAGCTGGCCGAGGCCCTCGGCGCGGCGGCCGGCGCCAGCCGCGCCATCGTCGACGCCGGCTGGGTAGACTACAGCCACCAGGTGGGCCAGACGGGCAAGACCGTCGCGCCCAACCTCTACGTGGCCTGCGGCATCAGCGGCGCCATCCAGCACCTGGCCGGCATGAGCAGCAGCAAGTGCATCGTGGCCATCAACAAGGACGCCAACGCGCCCATCTTCAAGGTCGCCGACTACGGCATCGTGGGCGACCTGTTCGCCGTGCTGCCGGCGCTGACCGACGAGGTCGGCAGGATCCGCGGCTGAGCGTCCGACGGTCCTGATGCGCGAAGACCGCCTCCGGGGAGGCGGTCTTCGGCTTTCCTGTGCGCCCTGTGTCGCCGCGGGCCGACCTGGGGCGCCGGCGGCGTACCCGGCCGGCAACCCTGCCGCTAGCGCTCCAGCGCCCTCCAGACGGACGTCATGTTCAGACCCGCCGCCTCGGCGATCCGGGCGTGCTCGCGGGCGCCGTCGCCGTCGCCCAGCTGGCTGAGCGCCACGCCCAGGTATGCGTGGGCCAGGGCGTCGTCGGGGTTCAGTTCCAGCGCCCGGCGGCAGGACTGGGCCCCGGCGTCGAACTGGCCGAACTCGCAGAAGAGCTTGCCCTGCCGGGCCCAGGCCGTGGACGAGGACGGGTCCAGGGTCAGGGCCTGGCCGTAGGTGGTGAAGGCCTCCCGGTGCTTGCCTTCCTGCTCGAAGACCTGGCCCAGGGCCAGCCACAGCCCGGCGTGTTCGGGCCCTTCGGCGATGTAGCGCAGGCAGGTCTCCTCGGCCTCGGCGACCTGGCCGGTTTCGCACAGCCCGCGCACCAGCCGCACCTGGGGCAGCGGATCGCCCGGGGCCAGTTCGATCGCCTTGCGGAAGCTGTCCAGGCCCGAACGGGCCCAGCCCAAGGCCAGGTAGATCTCGCCCAGCTGCACGTGGGCGCCCACGTGGCCGGCGTCCAGCACCAGGGCCTCGCGGGTGGCGGATTCGGCCTTGGTCCACTGCTTCTGGAGCTGGTAGGCGCGCCCCAGGTCCACCATCAGGTCGGCGGTGACGTCGGCCCGCACCCGGCCGCGCTCGAGGACCTCGGCGGCGGCGACGGGGTTGCCCAGCTTGAAGTAGAAGTCGGCATAATCCTGGTAGGCCCGCGCCGTGGCCGGATCGGCGGCCAGCAGGGCTTCGCCCTGGACCTTCGAGGTGACGACGGTGGCGGCGGCCGGCACGGCCACGATCGCCGTCGCGAGGATGAGCAGGCCCAGGCGGGCGGCGGACTTGCAATGCATGGTACTCTCCCCCGGGGGGTGTGGCGTGCAAACTGCCGTCCCGGGGGCGACCCGGGACGTTCCGGGGATGCCGAAGCAAAGCGGGTGCCAGCGGCACGTACGGAAAACGCCAAGGGCCGGCCCGGCGGCGGCGGCGCGGCCGGGGCGTGGCGGGCCCGGCCTCAACCCAGCCGCGCGCGCACCTCGCTGACGGCGGCGTCGGCCTCGTCCACGATCTCCTGCAGGATGTCCCGCAGGGGCTGCACCTTGCGCAGCATGCCCACCGACTGGCCCGCCATCAGCGAGCCGTGCTCCACGTCGCCGTCCACGGCGGCGCGCCGCAGCGAACCGACCCAGTACTCCTCGACCTTGAACTGGGCCTCCTGGCGGCCGATGGTGCCGGCCTTGAGCTGGCCGATCAGGTCGAGCTGCAGCTCGCCGAAGTGGGTCATGGCGTGGTTGTTCAGGGCGCGCACCGAGACCACCGGCAGCTTGACGCTGTACTGGGGCGTGGCGATGGCCTCGCGGGCGCGGGCCTTGATGAACACCTCCTTGAACTTCGGGTGGGCGTTGCACTCCTGGGCCAGGACGAACCGCGTGCCCATCTGGGCGCCGGCCGCGCCCATCAGCGACAGGTGGGCGATCATCTTGCCGGTGCCGATGCCCCCGGCCACGAAGATCGGGACCTGGGGGAACGCGAAGAGGATCTCCTGCAGCAGCACCGCGGTCGAGACGTGGCCGATGTGCCCGCCGGCCTCGCTGCCCTCGAGGATCAGGGCGTCGGCGCCGTACTCGATCATGCGCTTGGCGATGGAATCGGTGGAGGCGAAGCACAGCACCTTCGCGCCCGAGTCCTTGGCCTTCTGCACCTCGGTCTGGCGCGGGATGGAGCCGGCGAAGACGATGTGCCCCACCTTCTGCTCGCAGAGGATGTCCAGGTGCGGCAGGTAGTGCGGGGCGATGGTGATGACGTTGCCGGCGAAGGGCCGGTCGGTCTGCTCCCGGGTCTTGCGGACGAAGTCGGCGAACATCTCCGGCGGCATGTTGCCGGCCGCGAGCACGCCGAACGCGCCCAGGTTGCTCATGCGCGACACCAGGTCCGGGTCGCTGATCCAGGTCATGGCCCCGCACATGATGGGCAGCTCGGTACCGAGGAATTCCTTGCCCCGCTTCCAGATCCGGTCGAGCTGGGGTGTGGCTTTGACGGGCGTGTCGGCGCTCATGGCATCCTTCCCGGGCCCCGGGGGCCCCGAGCCGCGTAGGCGGTCCGCCGGGACGGACCGTCGCGAACCTGGCGAACGGCACGATCAATACCAGAAAGCGTCCGGATTGGCAACCGGCCGCCGCTACTCCACCCGCTCGAGCAGCACCTCGGCGATGTCCCGGGCGCGCAGCGTCTCCTGCCGGTCGGTCTCCTTGATGGCGTCGCCCAGCATGGTCAGGCAGAAGGGGCAGGCGGTGCAGACCTCCTGCGCGCCGGTGGCCGCGGCCTCCTCGATGCGGTTGTGGTTGATGCGGGTGCCCAGGTCCTCCTCCATGAACATGCGGCCGCCGCCGGCGCCGCAGCAGAAGCCCTCGCGGCGGTTGCGGGGCATTTCGGTGTTCCGCACCCCCGGCGCCGCGGCCAGCACCTCGCGCGGCGACTCGTAGATGCCGTTGTGGCGGCCCAGGTAGCAGGAGTCGTGGTAGGTGACGTGCAGGTCCTGGCCGGCCTTCACCTTCAGCCGGCCGGTCCGGACCAGGTCGGTCAGCAGCTCGCTGTGGTGGATGACCTCCACCCCCTGCAGCCCGAAGTCCGGGTACTCGTTGGCGATGGCGTTGAAGCAGTGGGGGCAGGCGGTGACGACCTTCCTGACGTCGTAGCGCTGGAAGGTGGCGATGTTCTGCGGGGCCTGCATCTGGAACAGGTACTCGTGCCCCACCCGCCGCGCGGGATCGCCGCAGCAGCCCTCCTCCTTGCCCAGGATGGCGTAGTCCACGCCGGCCAGGTTCATCAGGGTGCAGAAGGCGCGCAGCACCTCGCTGTTGCGGGGGTCGAAGCTGCCGGCGCAGCCCACGAAGAGCAGGTACTCGGCCTTGCCTTTGTCCCGCAGGCGCGGGATCGGCAGGTCGCCCGTCCAGTCCTCCCGCGCCGCCGACGGGGCGTTCCAGGGGTTGGAGTTGTTTTCGAGGCCCTTGAGCGCGTTCTGCAGCGCCGCCGGCACCTTGGCCTCCATCATCACCAGGTGGCGCCGCTGGTCGATGATGTTGGGGATGTGGTCGATCATCACCGGGCAGGCGCTGACGCACCAGCCGCAGGTGGTGCAGGCCCAGAGGGCCTCCGGATCGTTGACGTCGCCGATGAGGGCGGGCCGCGCGTGGGCCTCGATCAGGGCCTTGGCCTCGGTCTCGCGGCCCTGGGCCTTGAGCTTGCCCACGGCCGCCAGGTGGTCGGCCATGCCATAGGCGTGGTCGCGCTCGTCGACGATGATGCTGCGCGGGTGCAGGGGCTTGCCGGTCAGGTCGGCCGGGCACATCTCGTCGCAGCGGCCGCACTCGGTGCAGGTGTACATGTCCAGGAAGCGGCGGACGCCGAAATCCTCGATGCGGCCCACGCCGAAGGTCTCGCGGCCCTCGAATTCCAGCTTCTCCAGCGCCGCGGTGGGCGTCAGCCGGCGCAGGAAGACCGCCGGCAGGGCGGTCAGGACGTGGAAGTGCTTGCCGTAGGGCAGGAAGTTCAAAAACGCCAGCACCAGCACGATGTGGGACCAGTACATGGCCTGGAACCAGGCATCGACCGTGCCCGCGGACCGCCCGACGAAGGCGCCCGCAAGCGCCGTCGAGGCCCAGGCCCAGCCGCGCTCCCGGTCGCCGGGCGTGCGGGTGAACTGGGCGGCGTCCCCCAGCAGGTCGGTGGCCATCAGGGCGCCGATCCACAGCAGGATCAGCACGCCCTCGGCGCTCAGGTGCAGCCGCCGCGGCCGCACCACCAGGCGGCGCCAGATGCCGTAGAGCACGGCCACCAGCACGATCACCGCGAAGGTGTCCTTCAGGACGGCGTAGACCAGGCCCGCCGGACCGCCCAGCAGGGGCAGGTGGAAGTCCGCGTCGAAGCCGCGGCCGATCAGGGTGACCGTGCGCAGCGAGACCGCCAGGAAACCGAAGAAGATGGCCGCGTGCATCCAGCCGGCGCCCTTCTCGTAGAGGAGGCGCTGTTGCCCGAAGCCGATCCCCGCCAGGGAGCGCAGGCGGTCGCCCAGCCGGTCCACGGTGAAGCGGCCCTCGCCCGCCCGCAGCAGCCACCAGCGGTCGGCGATGGTGCTGGCGAACACGGCCAGCGCGCAGATCAGCAACAGGGACATGACGACCGGATTCACGGGAACCCCTTCCGGCAGCGACCGGTCCGGGGGACCGGCGCGGGAGCGTGCGCGCAACAGCAGGTGCAGCAACGGGAAACTTAGCCCATGGCCCCGCCCCGGTGAAGCGAAAACCGGGCGGGGGCGGCGCCGGCCGGCCTTTACAAGCCCGCGGCCGACCCGTAACATGGGCGGCGGCATCGTCCCCTTGTCCGCCGGACCGGCGGGCCCTTCCCCCGAAAGGATCCCCATGAGCGGCGACCCGACCGTCAACAATCCCCCCGACGAGCGCATCCGCGCCGTCCTTGCGGGCATGCGGCGCATCGCCGTCGTGGGCCTCTCTGCCCGGGAGGACCGGGCCAGCCATGGCATCGCCCGCTTCCTGGTGGGGCAGGGTCTCGACGTCGTGGGCGTCAACCCGGCCCTGGACGAGCCCGTGCTGGGCCTCGAGGTCCACGCCGACCTGGCGGCCGTGCCCGGCAAGGTGGACGTGGTGGACGTCTTCCGCCGCAGCGATGCGGTCCCGGAGATCGTCGACCAGGCCATCGCCCGCGGGGACGCCTGCGTGTGGCTGCAGGAGGGCGTCGTGCACGAGGAGGCGGCGGCCAAGGCCCGCGCAGCCGGCCTCGAAGTGGTCAGCGACCGCTGCCTGTACAAGGAATGGCTGCGGCTGATGAACGGATGACCGAGGTGAAGCCCCCGCACACCCCCGTACGCTCCTGCAGCGTGGTCACCGGCGCCCTCGGCTTCGTGGGCGTCCACCTCGTGACGGCGCTGGTGCGTGCCGGACTGCCGGTGGTCGGCGCCGGCCGGCAGCCGGACGGCGGCCCGCCCCCGCCCCGGGCCGGCGGATTCCGCCTGACGGGTCCGGTCCCGGATCCGGAGGGCGCCGTCGGCTACGAGGGACCCGACGGGTGCTTCCGGTACGTGCCGCTTGACCTGGCCGAGCCGCAGCCCGTCGCCCGCCTGCTGGCCGGGCTGGACACGGCGGCGGTCTACCACCTGGCCGCCCAGAGCTCGGCGGCGGCCTCCTTCGACCAGCCGCGCGAGACCTTCGCCGCCAACCTGGGCGGCACCCTGAACCTGCTGGAGGCCGTGCGCGCGCTGCCGGGAGCCCGCAGGCCGGTCGTGCTGGCGGTGGGATCGTGCGAGGAGTACGGACCGCAGCCGGACCGGGACCGCCCGCTGGACGAGGACACGCCGCTGAACCCCGTCTCCCCCTACGCGGTGAGCAAGGCCGCCGCGACGCTGCTGTGCCTGCAGTACGCCCGCAGCTGGGACCTGCCCGTCATCCCCGTGCGCTCGTTCAGCCACACCGGCCCGGGCCACGACCCGCGTTTCGCCTTCCCCTCGTTCGCGCGGCAGATCGCCGCCGCCGAGGCCGGCCGCGGGCCCGCCGAGATCCGCACCGGCGACCTCTCGGCCGTGCGCGATTTCCTGGATGTCCGCGACGTGGTGGCCGCCTACCGGCTGCTGGTGCGGCAGGGTCGACCCGGGCGGGTGGTCAACGTCTGCTCGGGAACCGGTTTGACGATCGCCGAGGGACTGGAGATATTGGTCCGGGGGGCGCGCTGCGCGGTCACGGTCGTCCGCGACCCGGCGCGCAGCCGGCCGTCGGACACGCCGCGCCTGGTCGGCGACAACACCAGGCTCAGGCAGGACACCGGCTGGGAGCCGGAGCACCGCATCCAAGACACGCTGTCGGGCCTCCTGGCGGAGGCGCGGAGGGAGTTCGCATGATCCGCATCTGCATGGTCGGGACCGGCTACGTCGGTCTGGTGTCCGGCGCCTGCATGGCCGACTTCGGCCATCACGTCACCTGCGTGGACATCAACGCCGAGCGCATCCGGGGCCTGGAACGGGGCGAGATCCCCTTCTACGAGCCGGGGCTGGACCGCCTGGTCCTGAAGAACGTCCAGGAGGGGCGGCTCTTCTTCACCACCAGCCTGGCCGAGGCTTTCAAGGACGCCTCCGTGGTGTTCATCGCCGTGCAGACGCCCATGTCCGGATCCGGCGAGGCCGACCTGCAGTACGTGATGAAGGTGGGCGAACAGATCGGCGCCCTGCTGGACGGCTACAAGGTGATCGTCACCAAGAGCACCGTGCCCGTCGGCACCAACCGCCGCCTGGCCGAGGTGATCAGCACCCACCTGAAGACCCCCGGCACGCCCTTCGACATGGCCAGCAACCCCGAGTTCCTGCGCGAGGGCTCGAGCATCGACGACTTCATGCGCCCGGACCGCGTGGTGATCGGCACGGAGACCGAGCGCTCGGAGAAGCTGCTGCGCGACATCTACCGGCCGCTCTTCCTGCTGGACACCCCCATCGTCAAGACGGGCATCGAGACCGCCGAGCTGATCAAGTACGCCAGCAACAGCTTCCTCGCCGTGAAGATCTCCTTCATCAACGAGATCGCACGCCTGGCCGAGCGGGTGGGCGCGGACGTCTTCGACGTGGCCAAGTCCATGGGCCTGGACAAGCGCATCGGGCCCAAGTTCCTGCACGCGGGCCTGGGCTTCGGCGGCAGCTGCCTGCCCAAGGACACCAACGCCATCGTGCACATCGCCCAGGAGGCGGGCTCGGACATGTCCATCGTGCGGGCCGCCATCGGCGTCAACGCCGACCTGCCCGGGCGGGCGCTGGCCAAGGCCGAGTCCCTGACCGGCGGCCTGCAGGGCCGCACCGTGGCCCTGCTGGGACTGGCCTTCAAGCCCAATACCGACGACATCCGCTCGGCGCCGTCGCTGGACCTGGTGGCGGGCCTGAAGACGCGCGGCTGCACGGTGCGCGTCCACGACCCGGCCGCGGCCGAGAATTTCAAGCTGGTCCACCCCGACCTGGTCTACTGCCGCAGCCCCTACGAGGCCTGCGAGGGCGCCGACCTGGTGGTGCTGGTGACCGAATGGAACCAGTACCGCCAGCTGGACTTCGCGGCCATCGCCGCCAAGGCCGCCGGCCGGGCCTTCCTGGACTGCCGCAACGTGTACAACCGGCCGCACCTGGAGGCGCACGGCTTCCGGTACGACTGCTTCGGCCGCGCGGGGCAGACCTCCGCCCCGGCCTAGCCACACCGACCGCGCACCGGCCCGCCGGGCGTCGCCGGCGGGCTGAAAGGGAACCCATGGATCCGCAAACCACCGGCCGCGTGGGCCGCTATGACCTGGTCACCCCCATGATCCCGTGCAAGGACGAGATCATGGCCAAGTTCGAGTCCATCCTCACGACGGGGAACTTCATCCTCGGCGAGGAGGTGCGCCTGCTCGAGCAGGAGGTGGCCGCGGCCTGCGGCTGCGCCGATGCGGCCGGCGTCTCGTCGGGTTCGAGCGCCCTCTACGCGGCCCTGGCGGTGGCCGGAGTCAAGGCCGGCGACGAGGTGATCACCAGCCCCTACACCTTCGACGCCACGGTGGAGGCCATCGTCCTGATCGGCGCCCATCCGGTGTTCGTGGACGTCCGGCCGACGGACCTGAACATCGACCCGGAGGCGATCGAGGCAGCCGTCACGCCGCGGACGCGGGCGATCATGCCCGTGCACATCTTCGGCGCGCCGGCGGACATGGCGCCCATCGAGGCCATCGCCGCCCGCCACGGCCTGGACGTGCTCGCGGACATGGCGCAGGCCTTCGGCACCCTCTACGCCGGCCGGCCCGTGGGCGCCCACGGCCGCATGAGCACCCTGAGCTTCTATCCCACCAAGAACCTGCCCGGCATCGGCGACGGCGGCATGGTGGTCTGCCGCGATGCCGCGGATGCCGACGTGATCCGCAAGCTGCGCGCCCACCAGGCCGTCACCCTGGGCGGCCGGCTGCACACGGGCTGGAACATGCGCCTGGACGCGATCCAGGCCATGGCCATCCGCGTGCGCCACGCCCGCTTCGGCGCCGAGCAGGCCGACCGCGACGCGGTGGCCCGCATCTACGACTCGTTCGTCCCGGCGGCCAACCGGCTGCGCCTGGTCGGCGACGGCATGAAGTGCACCTACCACCAGTACTGGCTGCGCTGCCGGGACCGGGACGGCCTGCGCGCCGAACTGGACCGCCACGGCGTCGACACGGGCGTCTACTACGATCCGCCGTTGCACCGGCACGCGCTGGCCGGGTATTGTCGGCAGGGCGGGGAGCTGCGCGAGGCCGAGCGGGCGGGCCGCGAAGTCCTGACCTTGCCCATCCACGCCGCGCTCCCCTTCGACCAGGCCAGGCGGATCGGCGCCGTCGTGCGCGACTTCCTGGCCCGCACCGCAGACCCGGCCGGAAACGAGGTACCGTCGCCGTGAAGACCCGGGTCCTGAGCTTCGGCAGCCTCGCCTCGCCCCTGGCGCGGAACCAGGCCCAGGGGGTGATCGACCGCATCCAGGAGCGGCTGCCGCGGCTGACCTGCCAGCTGAGCCTGCTGCCCTCGCCCGTGCCGGAGGCGGACAGGGCGGACGAGCCCTTCGTCACCGCCAGCCGCCTGGAAGTGGAGTTCCTCGAGCGCACGATCCTCGACGGGCAGGTGCGCCTGGCGGTCCTGGAGGCCTCGGACATGGTGGTGCCCCTGCCGCCGGACCTGGCGGTGATCTGCGTGCCGGACCGGGCCACGCCCTACGATGCCTTCCTCAACCGCCGCGGCCTGATCATGGACGAGATGGAGCCCGGCAGCCGCATCGGCGTCATGTCCCTGCGCTCGCGCACCCAGATGCGGCGGCTCTGGCCCGACCTGCAGTTCCGCATCCTGCGCGGCGGCGCCGAACGCGCCATGGAGATCCACATGCGCCGCGCCGAGATCGACGGCCTGGTGATGCCCGCCTCGGTCACCGAGCACCTGGGCATCCAGGGCATCGTCGCGGAGATCTTCTCCCCCGAGTTCATCCTGCCCGGCCCCGGCCAGGGCATCCAGGTGATCGTCGGGCGCGCCGGCGACCAGGAGGCCCGCGCGTCCCTGGCGGACCTGCACTCGGTCGCCACCGCCGCCGAGCTGGCGGCCGAGCACGCCTTCTGCCGGCGCATGGTCTCGGACCAGGACCTGCCCGTGGGCGCCCTGGCCCGGGTGACCGGCGGCATGATCGCCATCACCGGCACCACCGGCCGCGGCACCAGCCGCATCACCGTCGACGGCGGCATCGAGCAGGCCGAGGCCGTCGGCGACGGCCTGGCCAGCCAGATCCTCTCCTCGGCCGAGTCCTTCGCCGACCTGCTGGAGGCCGACTTCCCCGACGGACTGCCGGACGAGGGTTCCCCGGGCGCGGCGGCGGAGCTGGCGGATCTGGACGACCTGGACGATTTCGACGACGGCGCGGAGGCGGGTGACTTCGACGAGGACCTCGACGCCTTCCCTGGCGACGACGACGAGGACCCGGACGGCGATCCGGACGAGGACGATCCCTACGGCCGCTGAGCGGCCTGCGGCCTGAGCGCCGCCGCCACCTGGACGGCCGCGAACGGGTCGCGCATCTGGGCCGTGCCCACCTGCACCGCGACGGCCCCGAGGGCGAAGAACTTCAGCGCGTCCTCCGCCGAACCGATCCCCCCCACCCCGACCACCGGCACGCCGGCCTGCGCCACGATCTGGTCCACCTTGGCCAGGGCGATGGGCAGCACCCCCGGGCCGGAGTAGCCGCCGAACCGCCGCGGCAGCACCGGCTGTCCGCTCTCCAGATCGACCTCCAGGCCCACCAGCGTGTTGATGGCCGCCACCGCGTCGGCCCCGGCCTCGCCCGCGGCCCGGGCCAGGGCGGCGATGTCCGCGGTGTTGGGGGTCAGCTTGGCCAGCAGGGCGCGGTCCGGCAGGTGGCGGCGCGCCGCCGCCACGCAGTCCGCCACGGTCCTGGGCCGGGCGCCGAAGTCGTGCCCGCCCTCGGCCACGTTGGGGCAGCTGAGGTTCAGCTCGACGCCGTGCCAGTGGCGGCAACGGGCGCCGTGTTCCATCAGGCGCGCGGCCATGGCCCCGAACTCCTCGGGCCGCGTGGCGGCCAGGCTGACCACCGTCGGCACGCCGGCCGCCTCCAGGGCCGGCAGGGTCTCGGCCAGGAAGGCTTCGAAGCCCACGTTCTCCAGCCCGATGCTGTTGATGGCCCCGGTCGGCAGCTCCACCAGGCGGGGCATGGGATTGCCGGTGCGCGGCAAGGGCGTGACGGTCTTGGTGACCACCGCGCCGAGGCCCGTGTAGGGCGTGCGGCCCGCCTCGTCGGTCATGTCGTGCACCGACAGGCCGTAGCCGAAGCAGCCCGAGGCCGCCCACACGCGGCCGGGGAAGGTGCGCGGACCCAGGACGAAGGGCGCGGTCGGGTCGGTGGTCCACCAGGAGGGCAGCGGCACGTTCGTTCCTCGGCGCGGCGCGGAGCCGCGGGTCAGTCGGCCCGGGGCAGCAGGGAGGCGCCGCGGCGCTCCCAGGCGATGGTGTCGGCCCGGAAGACCGGGCCCTCGTCGCAGCAGGTGGCGTTGCGCCAGCCGCCTGCGGCGCGGGCATCGCGCACCGGCACCACGCAGCCCTTGCAGACGCCGTAGCCGCAGCCCATGTGCTCCTCCAGCGACAGCCAGCAGGTCCAGCCCCGGCGCTCGGCCAGGCGCGCCGCCGCCCGCAGCAACGGCTCCGGACCGCAGGCCAGCAACGTGCGGGGACCGGCGAGATCGTCCGTGCGGGCCTCCGCCAGCGCGGTGACCCGGCCGTGGAAGGCCAGGTGCCCGTCCGGCACGCCGGCTGCGTCGTCGACGCTGACCGCCCAGCGCGCGCCCAGCAGGTCCCAGGGCACGTCGGCGCCGTCGCGGCCGCCGAAAAAGGCCAGGTCCCGGTCGCCGCCGTGGCGC
>JACZKN010000310.1 GCA_014859985.1 Candidatus Krumholzibacteriia bacterium
CATCAAGCTGGTGCTGCGCGTCGCGCCGTTGTCCGCGGTGGCGATGCTGGTCACCTTCGCGGCCACCACGCAGTTGTCGCTGCACACCGCGATCCTCATCGGCGTGATCACCTCATTGGTGCTCTACTGCGCCAAGGCCGCCGAGGCCGCACAGCTGATGGCGCTCGTCCCGGCTGTCGACGGAGGCTGGCAGCAGGCGCCCGTGCCCGAACACTGCACCAGCAACGACGTCACCGTGCTGCACTACGCCGGGGTCGGCCTGTTCGCCGAAGTGGCCCGCATCGACGAAACCTGGCCGCGGGCCGACGACACCACCAATGCCGTCGTGGTGCTCAGCCTGCGATCGTTGCCCGACGTGCCGTCGTCGGTGACCATCAAGGCGCTGCGTCGGTGGGCGGGCCAGCTGACCGCCAACAGCGGCCGGCTGATCATCGCCGGCGTCAACCCCGGCACGGCCGAAGTGCTGCGGCGCGGCGGGCTCGACGACCTGCTGGGCGACGACGGTATCGTGCCCGCCACCGACCGGGTGTTCGGCGCACTCGACATTGCCGTCGAACGCGGCCGCGCGTGGGTGGCCGCCCAGGACGACGGCGATTTACCGCAACGTGATTCGAACTAGCGGCGACTAGCTACAGAGCTCATCTGCGGCTGCCTGCGCCGCCACGATCACCGCGGCCTGGCGGCCCGGTTCGAGCTCGGCCCGCCCGGCCAGTTCCGGTCCCAGCCAGCCCAAGGCTACGGCCACGGCCCGGCAGGGGGCGCAATGCTCCAGGTGCCGGCGCACCAGCTGGCGGTCCAGGGTCTCCAGGCCGCCGTCGGTGAGATCGGGCAGGAGGCCGCAGGCGCGAGCGCAGGCGGAGCCGGACGTCCGGGCCAACACGTCCCGTACGAAATCCCGGCGTCCGTCCCGCCTGCGGTCGTTCACGACACGGCCTCCTGACCCATCCCGCCGCTGCCGGGCCCGCCCTCGAGGTCGACGACGGCCCGGGCCAGTTCCACGCGGGCGCGGCTGGAGCGCGACTTGACCGTCCCGAGGGGCAGGTCCAGCATCCCCGCGATCTGCTCCAGGGGCAGGCCCTGGATGTCCTTCAGCACGATGATCTCCCGGTTGATCTCGCTCAGGCCCTGCATGGCCCGGTGCACCAGGCGCTGCCGGGACGTGGCCAGCCAGGCCTGCTCCGGATCGGGCGCCGCGGCGGCCAGGCCGGCCAGCTCCTCGGCCGGGATGTCCTGGCGGGGCGGCCGCGCCCTGCGGCGGCGCAGGTGGTCCAGGCAGGCGTTGCGGGCGATGGAGGTCAGCCAGCCGGCGAAGCGTTCGGGCTCGTCCATCTGCCCGAGGCGCTGCCAGACGCGCACGAAGATCTCCTGGGCGAGGTCGAGGGCCTCGTCCTGGTCGCCCACGTAGCCGAAGGCGATGCTGCATACGCGTCCCTGGTACTCCCTCACGAGAGCCTCCCAAGCCAGCTCGTCGCCCTGGCGGCAACGGGTGATCAGTTCGACCTGGTCCATGGTCCCTTCCGGGTGGGGGCGCGGGTGCCGGGTGCGCCCTCCGATCACACCACAGACGCGCCGCGGGTGTCGAGGGTTCGGTCCGTTCCCGGCTATTTTCGTAGGGGCAGGCCCGGCCGATCGGGGCTAGTATGGGGATATACCCAACGGGAGGAAGCATGTTCAAGGATACTCTCGGGGCACGGACGCCCGGCGGACGGCCGGACTTCGGCCGCGCCATCGCCACCTTCAGCCGCGCGGACACCCGCAAGGCCGTGTGGCAGTTGATCAACACCATCGTGCCCTACCTGGCGATCCTGGCCCTGATGGTGGTCAGCCGGGTGCGGGGCTGGCCCTATCCGGTCACCCTGGCCCTGGCCCTGCCCGCGGCGGCCCTGCAGATCCGCGTCTTCATCTTCTTCCACGACTGCTGCCACGATTCGTTTTTCGCCTCGCGACGGGCCAACCGCATCACCGGCTACCTGACCGGGATCCTCACCTTCACGCCCTTCGAGGACTGGAAGCGCAGCCACCTCGCCCACCACGCCACCGCCGGCGACCTGGACCACCGGGGCACGGGCGACATCTGGACCATGACGGTGGACGAATACCTGGCCGCCCCGCGGCTCAAGCGCCTGGGTTACCGGCTGGTGCGCAACCCGTTCTTCCTGCTGATGGTGGTGCCCTTCTGGCTGTCCCTGATCTCCTACCGCATCCCCCACCGGGGCGCCGGCAGGCCGGCGGCGGTCAGCGTGCTGGTCACCAACCTGGCCCTGGGCGGCATCTTCGCCCTGGCGGCGCTGACCGTGGGCTGGCAGACCTACCTGCTGGTGCAGCTGCCGGTGATCGTCATCTCCTGGACCATGGGCGTGTGGCTCTTCTACGTGCAGCACCAGTACGAGGGCGCCTACTGGACCCGCCGCGACCTGTGGGATCCGGTGGAGGCGGCCCTGCGCGGCAGCTCCTACTACAAGCTGCCCAAGGTGCTGCAGTGGTTCACCGGCAACATCGGCCTGCACCACATCCACCACCTGCGGCCCCGCATCCCCAACTACCACCTGCAGGCCTGCCAGGACACGGTCCCGGCCCTGCAGAAGGTCCAGCCCCTGACCCTGCGCCGCAGCCTGCGGTCGATGGCCCTGAACCTCTGGGACGAACAGCAGCAGAGGATGGTCAGCTTCCGGGCCATCCGCGGGCGGCCGCGGGCCAGGGCCTAGGCCGCGCCCGTGCGCAGCTCCGGCCAGGACCGTCGGCGGCCTTTTTTAATGTTGCCACAAATATTGTTTTAACTTATATTGTGCTGGAACCGACGCGGGATTCGGCGTATCATAAAGCGCCGCAACAAATAAGAGGAGAAAGCGATGATCACCAAGCGACCAGCCCAGGAGCGCGGCCACGCCAACCACGGCTGGCTGGACACCTGGCACACCTTTTCCTTCGCCCGCTACTACGATCCCGAGCACATGGGCTTCCGGGACCTGCGGGTGATCAACGACGACGTGGTGGCGCCCGGGGCGGGCTTCGGCACCCACCCCCACGACAACATGGAGATCGTGACCTACGTGCTCGAAGGCGCCCTGGAGCACAAGGACAGCCTGGGCACCGGTTCGGTGCTGCGGCCGGGCGACGTGCAGCGCATGTCCGCCGGCACGGGCGTGACCCACAGCGAGTTCAACCACTTTCCCGACAAGCCCCTGCGGCTGTTGCAGATCTGGATCCTGCCGGCGGAACGGGGAATCGCGCCCGGGTACGAGGAGAAGACCTTCGCCGCGGCGGAGAAGCGCGGCCGGCTGCGGCTGATCGTCTCGCCGGACGGGCGGGACGGGTCGCTGCGCATCCACCAGGACGTGGCGGTGCACGCGTCGATCCTCGGCGACGGCGAGACCGTGAGCCACGCCCTGGCCCCGGGCCGCCATGCCTGGGTGCAGGTGGCGCGCGGTACGGTCACGATGAACGGCGTCGAGCTGGGGCAGGGCGACGGCGCGGCGGTCGGCGCAGAGGACCGGCTGGAGTTCGCCGGGCGGGACGAGGCCGAGTTCCTGGTCTTCGACCTGGCGTGAGGAGGGCCGGGCACGACGCCTGCATCGGGTTCGGCCGCACTCCCTGTTCGCGCCCTCCCTTGCCGCGTCCTCCCACCTGGAGGTATCATGGATTCGTACACCGACGGGGAGAAGTCCATGGCCAACCGTGCCCGGGATTGGTTCGCGCAGGCGGAGAAGGACGTCGCCCTGGCCCGCCTGGCCCAGGCCAACGCGAGCCACGAGTGGGCCTGCTTCGCGGCCCAACAGGCGGCCGAGAAAGCCGTCAAGGCCCTGCACCTGTGGCGAGGCCAGGAGGCCTGGGGCCACGTGGTGGCCCGCCTGCTGCGCGAGTTGCCGACCGTACCACCGGCCGACCTGGTCGACCGCGGCATGGTCCTGGACAACTTCTACGTGTCGAGCCGCTACCCCAACGGGCACCCGGAAGGCGCGCCGTTCGAACACTACGGCCGCCTCCAGAGCAGCGAGGCCCTCGAGCATGCCGGTCAGATCCTTGCATACGTCCGTGCTGAAATGGCCGGACCGTGACACGGTGGATGCCGCGGCGCGCGCGTGGGCGGCGGCGGCCGCCGCCGTGCGTCCTGACCTGCAGCGCCTGGGTTACTTCGGATCCTATGCCACGGGCGACTGGGGCGTGGGCAGCGACCTGGACCTGGTGGCCGTGGTCGAGCGGAGCGACCTGCCCTTTGTCGCCCGCGGCCGCAGCTGGGACCTGACCGGCCTGCCGGTGCCCGCAGAGATCCTCGTCTTCACGGCCCGGGAGTGGGACGCGGTGGTCGCCCGCGGGGATCGCTTCGCTCGGGTCATGTCCACCGGGGTGCGCTGGATCTGGCCGCTGCCACCGGCCGCCCCGTAGCGAATCCCACCGTTCGTACTGGAACCCGGGGCTGCCGTCTGCGTAGTTTGCGGCGATGCGCACCGCACCCTCACCGCTGGCCGGCAGCTTCCGGCCGCCCCGGGAGATGCCCCATGCTCCGCTGCCTGCGCGGCCCGTTCCGCTCCCTGAGTCTCCTGGCCCTGGTCCTGGCGGGGGCCGTCCCGGCCGGAGCCGCGGTGCCCAGCTTCGCCCCGACGGGCAGCGGCCCCCAGCACGCGCAGGCGAGCAACGGCACCCTCACCCCCCTGCCCACCCTGCAGGCCCACCGCGTCCCCGCCGGCGCCGTCACCCTGGACGGCCGCCTGGACGAGCCCGCGTGGGACGAGGCCCAGACCGGCTGGGGCTTCCGGCGCGCCGACCCGGACCGCTTCGCCGAGGCCTCGGTGAAGACCACCTTCAAGATCCTCTACGACGACGACGCCCTCTACGTGGGCGTGGCCTGCTGGGAGGACGACGCGGCGAACGTGGCGGCCTACCTCAGCCGGCGCGACGAGATCCAGGCCTCGGACATCGTCAGCTTCTACCTCGATCCCTACCGCGACCGCACCACCGGCTACAACTTCCGGGTCAACGCCCTGGGGGTGCAGCAGGACGCCTATCTCTTCGACGACGGCGACCGCGACACGGACTGGAACGCCGTCTGGGAGGCCGAGGTCTGGCGGGACGGGCGCGGCTGGTACGTCGAGATGCGCATCCCCTTCTCCCAGATCCGCTTCAAGCCCGAGCCGTCCATGACCTGGGGTCTGCAGGTCTACCGCTGGCTGCACGGCCGCGGCGAGGACACCGGCTGGGTGCTGTGGGAAAGGGACCAGAGCGGCTTCGTCAGCCGCTGGGGCAACCTCGCCGGGCTCGAGGGCGTGGGCAGCCCCCGCAAGCTCGAGGTGCTGCCCTACGTGGTCAGCCGCCACGTCGATCCGGCCGTGGACGGCGACGGCGACACCTGGCGGCACAGCGGGAACTTCGGGGCCGACTTCAAGTACGGGCCGACCGCCAACACGACGCTCAACGCCACGTTCCAGCCCGATTTCGGGCAGGTGGAGGCCGACCCGGCGACCCTGAACCTCTCCCCCTTCGAGACCTTCTACGCGGAGAAGCGGCCCTTCTTCATCGAGGGCGCGCGCTACTTCCAGCACCCTGACTTCAACCTGTTCTACTCGAGGCGCATCGGCACCGGCGACCCCAACGCGCGCATCCGCGGCGCGGGCAAGCTGACGGGCAAGCTGGGCGGCGACCTCTCGCTGGCCGCCCTGGCCGCCGCCACGGACGTGGCCGCGCCGGGCCGGACGCACAACCCCTTCGTGGGCGGACAGCAGAAGGCCTACTACGGGCTGGTGCGCGCGGGCAAGGAGTTCGCCGCGGGCAACCACAGCGTGTTCGTCATGGGCACGGCGGTGGCGCGCGACCGGGAGAGCTTCGCCGGGGTGGACGACCCGCGCCTCAGGCGCGACGCCTACTCCGGCGGCGCCGACTTCACCCTGCAGTTCGCCGACCGCATGTACCGGGTGCACGGGGCGGCCGTCGGCACCCTGATCGAGCCCCACGACGATCCGCTGGATCCCTCGCTGCCGACCGATACGAGCCGCGGCACCGGCGGGCAGCTTGCCTTGCGCAAGCAGGCGGGCACCTGGCGGGGCGGCGCGGCCGGCTACTTCGAGAGCGACAAGCTGGACCCCAACGACCTGGGCTACCTCGCTGCCCCGGACGAGAAGAGGCTGACCGGCGACGTCGCCTGGGTCTACAACGACGACGGCCGGGGCAGCGCGTTCGCCAACGCCACCGTCAGCGTGGACGGCCACACGAGCTGGCTGTACGCGGGCGGTACCGGCGTGGACACCGGCACCGGCGACGAGGCCTGGCGCTACGGTCCGGACCACCGCCAGGGTGCGGGGGTCCACGTCAGCGCGAACGGCCAGCTGCGGGAGAGCCGGCACCAGGGCTGGATCTTCCTGGGCCAGGCCTTCGAGGGCACCAGCAAGTACCAGACCCGGCGGTTCGACGGCCGCCGGGGACCGCTGATGACCGAGCCCGCCTGGAACGCCGCGGCCGCGGAGATCTCCACCGACTGGCGCAAGCCCTGGTCCGTCGGGGTTTCCTACGAGTACGATTGGAGCACCGTCGGCTCGCGCGTGCACGAAGGACAGGTCAGGCTCGTCTGGAACCAGAGCCAGCGCTTCCTGCACTCGCTGGGCCTGGGCTTCGCCGCCGAGCGCCACGACGCCCAGTGGATGGCCAACCTGGCCAACGACGGCGCGCAGCCGGGGGTGGCGGGCATCGGGGGCGTGGACTACGTGTTCGGCCGCCTGGCCCGCACCACCTGGGACCTGACCCTGCGCAGCAGCGTCCTGTTCGACCGCGACCATTCGCTGCAGGTGTACTTCCAGCCGTTCCTGACCCACGGCGACTACAGCGACCCCCGCTGGTTGGCGACGCCGGACAGCTACGACCTGCGGCCCTACGCCCTTGACGCGACAAACTACGACTTCGTGTTCGGCGCCGTGAACCTGAACGTGGTCTACCGCTGGGAATATCGGCCGGGTTCGACCGTGTACCTGGTCTGGACCCACGCCAAGCAGCGGTACGAGAGCGGGTTCGACCAGCCCGACGCCGCGGCCTGGGACAACGGCGGGGATCCGGGTTATCCCTTCGGGACCGAGCCGGAGAACACGCTGCTGGTCAAGCTCTCCTACTGGTTCAGCATCTAGCCGGCTCAGGGGGCGTTCCGGGCCGCCGTCATCTCGTCCACCACCAGGGCGCCCAGGGCGTCGAGGCTGTCGATCACGGGCACCGCGGTGGTCCAGCCGGCCATGAGCGCCTTCAGTTCGGTGCAGCCGGCGACGATGGCCTGCGCCCCCTGGGTCGCCAAAGCGCCGAGGATCGCGGCTTCGAGGGCGGTGTCGGCGGAGGGCCCCCGCTGGGAGACCTCATCCTGGATCCTCTCTTCGAGCGCCGCCTGCAGGTCGGCCGAGATGCCCACCACCGCGATGCCGCGCGCCTTGAGCCCGTCCCGGTACAGACCGGACCTGGCCGTGGTCGTGGTGGCCAGCAGGCCGACGGTGCGGCAGCCGCACTTGCCGGCCTCGCGCGCCACCGCCTCCACGATGCTCAGCACCGGGATCGGGACGGCCCGGGCCAGGTCGTCCAGCAGCACGTGCAGCGTGTTGCAGGGGATGGCCAGGAAATCCGCGCCGGCAGCCGCCAGGGCGCGCCCGGAAGCGAGCAGCGGCTCGCGGTAGCCCTCGACCCCGGCACCCTCGCGCAGCAACCGCTGTTCCATGGCCAGGTCGATGTCCAGGCTGGCGATCAGCACCGGCGGCCGCCGCTCGAGACCGGCCCGGCGGCAGCGGGCCATGATGTCCAGGTAGAGCTGGGCGGTGGCGCCGGGGCCGGCGCCGCCGATGATGCCGGGAATCCGCAGTCTTGAAGGCAACTCGGCCTCCTCGGTTGCCGGCGCGGGTAGCGGGTCCCGCTCCGGCGGTGGCGTCAGGCGCCGGTCGGCGCCAGGTCCTGCCCGCGGTCCGCGTCCCGCAGGAACTGCCCGTGCCAGACTACCATGGTGTAGACCTGGGCCAGGCTGTGGAAATGCCGGTCCTGGCCCCGGACGAGGTCGTTGCGCAGCGCGTCGATCTTCGCCTGGTCGAACCAGCCGCAGCCGGTGGCGCCGACGTCGGCCAGCACGCCGTACATCTCGTCCCGGAAGACCCGGTTGCGGCGCAGCCAGGCCACCCGGTCCAGGTAGGAGTCCCGGGAACGCAGGTTGATGCGGCCGCGGGAGTAGCGCCTGAGCCTCATATTGACCGCATGGAACCTCGCGCGGCGCCCGGCCGTGCGGCGCACCTGCGCCGGCGACGCGAAGAGATCATGGCCCGTGTGGGCCCAGGTGATCCGCGCCAGCCCGCCCAGGCGCTGCCGGTAGAAGTCGTGGAAGAGCACCATGCCGGCCTTCGTCGCCAGCGGGATCCGCAGCGAGAAGGCGAAGAGCTCCTCGTCGACGAACGGCAGCAGGTCGTGGAACTGGAACTTGAAGATGTCGTTCGCCCCCTGCATGCGCCGGCCGAAATTGGCGTTGACGAACATGAGCTGCTGGTCGCCGAACAGCGGCGCGTGGCGCCAGGGGACGAACGCCGCCAGCGCCTGGGCGCGGGCCAGATCCGCCAGGGTCGCGGCCGCTTCCGGGCACATGAAGTCGCCGAAGCGGGCCGTGCCCCGTTCGATGCCGGCCACCTGGAGCACGCGGCGCTGCACCGTGGCCTCGTCCGGTGCCGGCTGCAGGTCCTCGTCGCTGCAACTGGGCCCGCCGATGGCCATGAACGCGCCGATGATGCCGTTGAGGTAGGGGTGCGGGCCCGGGCCCAGGACCTCGCTGACGCCCAGGGCCGTCGCGTTGCGCAGGTTCAGCTGGCCGTCGTTGAGCCAGACCGCGCGGCGGGCGAGGCGGCCGGACCAGTCCGGATCGATCCCGATCAGGCGGTGGCGGTCGGCCAGGCCCAGTTGCCGGGCGACCTGGCCGGCGATCAGGAACTCGCTGCAGTCGGGCTGGCCGTGGGTGAACAGCTCCAGGCCGGCGCGGTCGCGGACCTGGTGCAGCAGCAGGCGCGAATCGAGCCCGCCCGAGAGGGCGACCAGCGTGCGGTCCCGGTAGCCGGCGGGCAGGCGCTTGGCCAGGGAACGCGCGTACAGGGCTTCGGCCTCGTCCAGCAGCTGGTCGCGGGACCGCTCCGGCTCGGGCTGGGGCTCGGGCCGCCAGCGGCGCGTGACCGTGACCTCCCGGCCGTCCCAGACGACCCGGCTGGCCGGTTCCAGCATGGTCACGCCCTGCAGCAGGGTGGCCGCGCCCAGGGGACACTCGTTGGCCATCATGGTCGCGGCCGAGGCCGGATCGACCCGCCGCTCGAGCCCCCGCCAGGCCAGGAACGCCTTCAGCTCCGGGCCGAAGAGGAAGACCTCCCGGTCGGCGTACCAGTAGAGGTGGGCGAAGCCGAGCTTGTCGTTCAGGAGCTGGACCCGGGGCGTGCCGCGGTCGGCCACCACGAGGTTGAAGTGGCCGCCGACGCGGTCGATGAACCCGTCCCCGTCGGCGAGGTAGAGGTCGAGCAGCCGCCGGGCCAGGTCCGGCGCGTCGTCCGCCACCGGCACGCCGTCCAGGACGAAGGCCGTGCCTTCGACCAGGAGCAGGGCCCGCGGGTTCTCGGCCAGGCGGTTGCCGGCGGCGAAGAAGGGGCTGGTGGACACCGCGCCGAAGCTCCGGTGGCCGTCGTCGTGGCGCAGGGTCCGGTACCAGGCGTGGTGGTGCAGCAGGTCGAGCATCGCCGACGCCACCGGGCGCGGGCTGCGGTCGGTACGGGCGGCTACCGCCCCGAAGATTCCCGGCATCGGCGTGGTCCTCGCGAGAAAGAACGGCCCCCGGACACCTGCGGCGGCCCGTCGGCGCCGGCGCCCCCCGGTGGCCGGCCGGCGAACAAGATCCTTCCGGAGGGCTCCGGCCGCCACCCCCAAACGCCGCCGGGGGCCCGGCGCGGCCCACCGGGGCAACTCGCCCTTGATCCCCGGCAGGTGCCCGCCGATAATACCCAACCCGTGCCGGCCACCGATCCGTCCCCAACCAGGACAGCGTACCATGCTGGACCACCAAGCCCGCCCTGCGATCTACTCCGCCGCCATGGTGGAGCGCATCCTGCAGGCCTACGGGTTCGACCAGGGCGGGGACCCGGAGGTCCTGCCCATGTCCCAGGGCTTCGGCATGGCCCTGGCGCATGTCCGGCGGGGACATGCCGACCTGGTGGTCAAGCAGCTGAGCCCGGACCGGCCGCCCGCGCGGATCCGCTTCGCCCTGCGCTACCACGCCCACCTCCATGACGCCGGCATTCCCTGCCCGCGGTTGCACCGGACCCGGGACGGCCAGGAGCTGGCCGCGATCGACGGCCACCTCTTCTGCGTCCAGGACTGGTGCCCGGGGGACCGCTTCGATCCCGACGGGGCGGACACGGGGACGCGCCGGCGGCGGCGCGAGCAGCTCGGCTCCCTGCTGGGCCGCGTCCACGCCGCGGCCACGCC
>JACZKN010000311.1 GCA_014859985.1 Candidatus Krumholzibacteriia bacterium
CCCGCCGGCTGCTGGGCCTGAACGACCACGAGGGCCGGACCTGGCTGGTCGCCGAAGCCCTGGACGACTGGCTGCTGGCCCTGGCCGCGGCCGCCCTTGCCCGCTTGCCCGCCCCCGACCCGACCGCCCTGCTGGACGCCCGGGCCCTGGTCCGGGACGCGGCGCTGGCCTGCGGCTACGACCTGGAGGCCTTCCGGCGGCGCCTCGGCGCCTGAGCCGGGCCGACTCTGCCGGAACCGCGCACGTCCCTTGCATCCTGCCGTTGCACAACCGCGGACCGGGGCCCTGCGGCCCCGGCGCGGCCGGATTCCAGCCAGGAAAGGACGGATTCATGCCGGACCGCCCCGCCGGCACGGCGCCCGACGTGTCCATCGTCATGCCCGTATTCAACAAGCTGGAGCTGACCCGGGCCTGCGTCGCCTCCATCGAGGCCCAGGCCGGGGCGGCGTCGTACGAGATCCTGGTGGTGGACAACGGCTCCAGCGACGGCACCGGGCAGTGGCTGGCGGCGGCCGCCCGGGCAGGCCGACTGCGCGCGGTGCCCAACCCGCGGAACCAGGGCTTCTCCTGCGGCTGCAACCTGGGCGCGGAGCACGCGCGCGGCCGCTACCTGCTCTTTTTGAACAACGACATGGAGGTCCTGCCCGGCTGGCTCGACCCCCTGGTCTGGACCCTGGACGCGGACCCGGACGTGGGCATCGTCGGCGCGCGGCTGCTCTTTCCCGACGGCACGATCCAGCACGCGGGCGTGGCCATGGTGGACTACCGCGACGACGTGCCGCCGATCCTGGGCGGCCAGCACAAGTCCTACCGCAAACCCCACGACGATCCCGAGGTCCTGCGGCCCCAGCTGATGCAGGTGGTCACCGGGGCCTGCCTGATGATCAGGCCGGAAGTGTTCGCGGCGATCGGCGGCTTCGACGAGGGCTACTGGAACGGCAACGAGGACGTCGACCTCTGCCTCAAGGCCGGCGAGGCGGGCTGGCTGGTGGTCTACCGTCCCGAGAGCACGGTCATCCACTACGAGTCCCAAAGCGGCCCGGAACGCTACGCCCGCGTGGAACCCAACATCGCCCGCTTCAACGCCGCGTGGCGCGGACGTTGCCGGCCCGACTTCGCCAAGAGCGGCGGGGGCTTCCAGGAGACGCCCGACAGCGCCATCCGGGTGTACGTCCCGCCGCGGCAGCTCTACGCGGCCCGCCACCGCGCCTGGTCCGCGCGTCCCGAGGCCACCGTGATCGTCTTTGCGGCCGGGGGGGCCGCCGCGCGCCTCTCCGCCCTGGCGGCCCTGGAGCGCCACACCGACCCGCGCCACCACCTGCTCTTGCTGGACGACGGCACGGACGCCGGCATCTCCGCGGCGCGCGCACGCCTCCTGCAGCGCCGCGGTCACGCCGCCGTGCTGGCCGGCGCCG
>JACZKN010000312.1 GCA_014859985.1 Candidatus Krumholzibacteriia bacterium
CCCGGCCGTGCGCCGGGAGGCCGGCCTCCTGCTGCACCGTTTCCTGGGCTACCACCTGCCGGGCTACCGGCTGCCCGCCGCGCTGGACCTGCTGCGGGCCGGAAAGGACCGAAGGGGATGATGACCTACCAGGAGATGATCTTCGGTCTCCAGAAGTTCTGGAGCGACTTCGGCTGCGTGGTGGTCCAGCCCTACAACAGCGAGGTGGGGGCGGGCACCTTCAACCCCAACACCTTCCTGCGCGCCCTGGGCCCGGAACCCTGGCAGGTGGCCTACGTCGAGCCCAGCAAGCGGCCCAAGGACGGCCGCTACCTGGAGAATCCCAACCGGGTGCACCAGTTCCTGCAGTACCAGGTCATCCTCAAGCCCAACCCCGGCAACAGCCAGGAGCTCTATCTGGAGTCCCTGCGGGCCATCGGCATCCGGGCCGAGGAGCACGACATCCGCTTCGTGGAGGACGACTGGGAATCGCCCACCCTGGGCGCGGCGGGCCTGGGCTGGGAGGTGTGGCTGGACGGGATGGAGGTCTCCCAGTTCACCTACTTCCAGCAGGTGGGCGGCGTGCGCTGCCAGCCGGTCTCGGTGGAGCTGACCTATGGCCTGCTGCGCCTGTGCATGTTCATCCAGGGCTGCGACCACGTGAAGGACCTGGTCTGGGGCGGCGGCCTGACGTGGGGCGAGGTGATGGGCCAGTTCGAGCGCGAGTACTCGGCCTTCAACTTCGAGCACGCGGACGTGGCCATGTACCGGCGCCATTTCGACGACAAGGAGTCCGAGGCGGCGACCCTGCTGCGGGCGGGCCTGGTCTACCCGGGCTACGACGCGGTGATCAAGTGCAGCCACCTGTTCAACCTCCTGGAGGCCCGCGGCGCCATCTCGGTGACCGAGCGCACCGGCTACATCGCCCGGGTGCGCGCCCTGGCGCGGCAGGCGGCCAAGGCCTACGTGGCCAGCCGCGAGGCCCTGGGCTTCCCCCTGCTGCAGGCAAAGGACAAGGCATGACCCCCGAGCGGAACCCCCAGGCCGGGCAGCCCGGCACCGCGCCGTTTTTGCTGGAGATCGGCAGCGAGGAGATCCCGGCCCGCTTCATCCCCGAGGCCATGGCCGAGCTGGAGGCGCGCCTGGTGGGCGCCCTGCGCGCCGCCGACCTGGCGGCCGAGGGGGTGCGCGTCCTGGCCACGCCCCGGCGCCTG
>JACZKN010000313.1 GCA_014859985.1 Candidatus Krumholzibacteriia bacterium
CCTGGGCGACCATCACCTCGTCGTCCACCAGCAGGACGTGGCCCCGGCCCGCGGCCACGTCCTGCTGGTGGACGACGAGGTGATGGTCGCCCAGGTCATGACCCGCGGCCTGCAACGCCTCGGCTTCAGCGTGTCCATGCATACCGACGCCCGCGACGCCCTGGCCGACTTCGCCCGGGCCCCCGACAGCTTCGACGCCGTGGTGACCGACCAGATCATGCCCCACATGTCCGGCGTCCGCCTCACCCGCCGCCTGCACGACATCCGGTCGGACGTGCCGGTGATCCTGTTCACCGGTTTCCGGGACAGCTTCAACGAGCGCCAGGCCCGCGAGGCCGGCGTGCTCGAGTTCATGCTCAAGCCCGGCAGCCACCGGGACCTGGCCCAGCTGCTGGACCGGGTGATGGTGCGCCGCCGCGCCGGCGAGGCCTGACCGCCCCCCTGCGGTTTCATCCCCCATTAACGGCTTTGGCCACTGTTTCATTTCTGCTAGACTGCTGCGTCCTGCGCGCGCACGGCAGCGGCGTCCCGACACCACGAGCACCACGCCCCGAAGGGACCGACATGGCCGGATCCTACGACGACAAGCTGGCCCGCCTGGACGACCTGCGCCGGGAGGCCCTGGCCGGCGGCGGTCCCGAGAAGGCCGCCAGGATCCATGCGAAGGGCCGGTTGACGGCCCGCGAGCGGGTCCACCTGCTGCTGGACGAGGACAGCTTCCAGGAGACCGGCGTCTTCGTCCGCCACCGCAGCCACGAACTGGGCATGGACACGAACCGGCCCGTCGGCGACGGCATGGTCACCGGCATGGGCCGCATCGACGGCCGCCAGGTGGCGGTCTTCGCCCAGGACTTCACCGTGTTCGGCGGCTCGATGAGCGAGTCCAACGCCCTGAAGATCTGCCGGCTGATGGACCTGGCGCTGGAGAACGGCTGTCCCGTGATCGGCCTGAACGACTCGGGCGGCGCGCGCATCCAGGAGGGCGTGCGGTCGCTCGCCGGCTACGCGGAGATCTTCTGGCGCAATACCATGGCCTCGGGGGTGGTGCCCCAGATCTCGGCCATCCTCGGGCCCTGCGCCGGCGGCGCCGTCTACTCCCCGGCCATCACCGATTTCACCCTGATGGTGGACAAGACCAGCTACATGTTCGTGACCGGGCCCAACGTCATCAAGATGGTCACCAACGAGGACGTGACCTTCGAGGAACTGGGCGGCGCGGAAACCCATTCCACCCGCAGCGGCGTCGCCCACTTCATGGCCGCCAGCGACCAGGACTGCCTGCTGATGGTCCGCCGCCTGCTGGGTTTCCTGCCGCAGAACAACCTCGAGGAACCGCCGCGGACGGTCCCCGCGGACCGACCGGACCGGCGCGAGGAGAAGCTCAACTCCATCGTGCCGGACGACAGCCGCAAGCCCTACGACATGCTCGAGGTGATCCGCCTGGTGGTCGACGAAGGCGACTTCCTCGAGGTGCAGCCCCGCCACGCCCAGAACATCATCTGCGGCTTCGCGCGCCTGGACGGCCAGCCCGTCGGCATCGTGGCCAACCAGCCCCGTTTCCAGGCGGGCGTGCTGGACATCGCCTCGAGCCAGAAGGCCGCGCGCTTCGTGCGCACCTGCGACTGCTTCAACGTGCCGCTGGTGGTCTTCGAGGACGTGCCCGGCTTCCTGCCCGGCACCGACCAGGAGTTCGGCGGCATCATCAAGCACGGCGCCAAGCTGCTGTTCGCCTTCTGCGAGGCCACCGTGCCCAAGCTGACGGTCATCACGCGCAAGGCCTACGGCGGCGCCTACGACGTGATGAACAGCAAGCACATCCGCGCCGACTGGAACGTCGCCTGGCCCGGGGCCGAGCTGGCGGTGATGGGTCCCGAGGGAGCGGTGAACATCCTGTACCGGCAGCAGATCGCCGACGCCTCCGACCCGGAGGCCGAGCGCCGGCGCCTCGTCGCGCAGTACAACGAGACCTACGCCAATCCCTTCATCGCCGCGGGCCTGGGCTACCTGGACGACGTGATCGAGCCCGCGGAGACCCGCCGCGAGCTGGTCCGGGCCCTGCACAACCTGCGCAACAAGAAGCAGACCCTGCCGCCCAAGAAGCACGGCAACATCCCCCTCTAGGGAGCGCGACGTGGCAGCGAAGAGGTTCAAGAAGGTCCTGGTGGCCAACCGCGGCGAGATCGCCGTGCGCGTCATCCAGGGACTCAGGGAGATGGGCATCGCCTCGGTCGCCGTCCACTCGGACGTGGACCGCACGGCCCTGCACGTGCTGATGGCCGACGAAGCCGTGGCCATCGGCCCCGCCCCGGCCGGCGAGAGCTACCTGGTGGGCGAACGCATCGTCGCCGCGGCCCTGGACACCGGGGCCGAGGCCATCCACCCCGGCTACGGCTTCCTCTCCGAGAACGCCGACTTCGCCGACGCGGTGGAGCAGGCCGGCCTGGTCTTCATCGGGCCCACCGCACGCAGCATGCGCCTGATGGGCGACAAGCTCTCCGCACGGCGGCACATGATCGCCGCGGGCGTGCCGGTGGTGCCGGGCACCGAGGACGCCGTCACCGACCCGGACGAGGCGGTGGCCGTGGCCGGGCGCATCGGTTATCCGGTGCTGCTGAAGGCGTCCGCCGGCGGCGGCGGCAAGGGCATGCGCGTGGTGCGTTCGGCGGGCGAGATGGCCGCCGCCCTGCGCCAGACCCGCGGCGAGGCCGGCGCCAGCTTCGCCGACGACGCGGTCTTCGTGGAGAAGTACATCGAGGATCCCAAGCACATCGAGGTGCAGGTGGTGGGCGACGGCCGCGGCGAGGTCGTCCACCTCTTCGAGCGCGAGTGCTCGGTGCAGCGGCGCCACCAGAAGGTGATCGAGGAGAGCCCCTCGCCGTCACTGACGCCCGACCTGCGGGCGCGGATCTGCGCCGCCGCGGTGCAGACCGCCCGCGCGGTCGACTACCGCGGCGCCGGCACGGTCGAGTTCATCCTCGCGCCCGACGGCAGCTTCCACTTCCTGGAGATGAACACCCGCCTGCAGGTGGAACACCCGGTCACCGAGCTGGTCACCGGCACCGACCTGGTGCGGGCCCAGGTCCTGGTCGCCCAGGGCGACGGCCTGCCCTGGCGCCAGGACGAGCTGGCGCAGCGGGGCTGGGCCATGGAATTCCGCCTCTACGCCGAGGACCCGTCCCGCGGCTTCGTCCCCAGCATCGGGCGCATCGAGAGCCTGACCGTGCCCCTGGGCCCGGGCGTGCGCCTGGACACCGGCGTCTACGAGGGCTTCGACGTGCCCATCCATTACGATCCCCTGCTGGCCAAGCTGATCGTCTGGGCCGAGGACCGCGACCGCTGCATCGCCCGCGCCCGCCGCGCGCTGGGCGAGTTCGTCCTGCACGGGCCGGTGCACAACCTGCCCTTCCACCGGTGGGCCCTGGACCAGCCGGCCTTCCGGGACGGCTCCTACACCACCCACTTCGTGGCCGACTCCTTCGACCAGCACGCCTGGCTGCCGGAGCTGGACGAGGACGCCCGGACCGCCCTGATCGCCGCGGCGGCCCTCTACGAGGCCGGGCGCCGCTCCGGGCACGAGAGCCCGCCGGGGTCGCGGGGCGGCGGAGCCTCCAACTGGCGACTCAGTGCCCTGCGCAGCATGACCGGCAACGGCTGAAAGGACCCCCGCCGTGTGGATGAAGAAGCGCTACGTCCTGGATCTCGACGGCCTGCAGCACCACGCCGTGGTCGCCCGACGGGGCGACGAGACCACGGTCCAGGTCACCGACGGGGCCGAGCCGGTGTCCGTGGACTACGCCTTCGTGCTGGGCGGCCGCGCCGTCTCGGTGCGGATCGGCGCTCGCCAGCAGCTGGTGCACCTGGCGGCGGTCGGCGACGGCGGCAAGGTGGCCGCCACCCTGGACGGGCGACCCGTGCGCCTGACCGTGATGGACGAGCTGCGGGCCCAGGCCCTGCAGAGCCTGGGCGCGGCCGCGGGCAGCGGCACCATTGCCGCCGACATCCCGGGCCTGGTCGTGGAGATCAGGGTGGCCGTGGGCCAGCAGGTCCGCCTGGGCGAGCCGGTGATCGTGGTCGAGGCCATGAAGATGCAGAACGAACTGTGCGCCGCCGTCGGCGGCACCGTCGCCGCCATCCCGGTCCGGACGGGCCAGACGGTCAACCCCGGCGACGTGCTCGTGGTGATCGAGCCGGAGCCGGGGGCCTGACCCTGATCCACCTGCCTTGTAACCCTGGCCCGGCGCCTGCGTCCTTATCCACGCCATGGACGCCGCGACCTACACCAGACTGCTCGCCGAGCATCGCGACCGGGTCTATTCCCGGGCCCTCTACGTCCTGCGGGACCGCGAGGACGCCGAGGACGTGACCCAGGAAGCGTTCCTGCGCCTGTGGCAGCAGGGGGACGGGATCGATCCGCAGAAGATCGCCGGCTGGCTGGCCCGGGTGGTCCACAACCTCTGCATCGACCAGACCCGGCGCCGCAAGGTGGTCCGCACCCGCTTCGGCCGTCCGGATCCCGCGGCGGCCGACCTGCTGCCGGCGGGCGGCGCCTTCGGCGACCCGGAGTGGGCCCTGCGCCTGGATCAGCGGCAGCAGCTGGTGCTCGACGCCATGGCCACGCTGCCCGCGGAGACCCGCAGCGTGATGATGATGCACTACTTCCAGGGGCTGCGGCTGCAGGACGTGGCCGCCGCCCTGGGCAAGACCGAGACGGCCGTCAAGGTCCAGGTCCACCGGGCGCGCCGGAGCCTGCGCGCGGTGCTGGAACAGGACGCGGACCTGGCGCCCCTGGTCCGGAGGCAGACAGGATGAGCATGCGGTGCCCCGACATCGAACTGGAGCTGGCGGGATTCGCCGCCGCCCGGCGCGACGCCGCCTGGACGCTGGTGCTGGCCGCCCGGATCCTCGAACGCAGCGAGAGGAACGCCCTGTCCGACGTGTTCGGGCAGCGGCTCCCGCGGGCCGTCGCCGAGTCCCTCGGCGGCCCCGCGCCCACCCCCGAAGGAGGACAAGGATGAAGACCCAGCGCACCCTGACCGCGGCCCTGCTCGGCCTGCTCCTGCTCGCGGCCGGCCTGGCCCCGGCGCAGGACGTGAGCAAGGAGCCCGGCTACGTCGACCTGGAATGGATCGCGATCCCCGACGACGCCGACGAGATCAAGGACATCGACCTGTCGCCCATGCTGCTGGACTTCGCCCGGGACGCCAGGGAGAACGGCGACGACGCGCTGGTGCAGGCCCTGGCCATGGTCCGCTCCCTGCGCGTGAAGGCCTTCTCCGTCGATGCGGCCCTGGACAAGGAGGTCGCCGCCACCGTCGAGAAGGTCACCGCCCGCCTGAAGAAGGACCAGTGGAAGCGCCTGATCTACGTCAAGAGCGACGACGAGACCGTGTCCGTGAACACGCGCTACGTGGACGACAAGCTGGTGGGCCTGATGCTGGTGGTCTACGAGCCGGGCGACTCGGCGGCGTTCGTCAACGTGGTGGGTGATCTTGACCTGGCCACGCTGCTGCGGCTGGCCGGCGAGATCGACGGCGACAACCTCGAGTCCATGCTCGAGGGACTCGAGGGCGTCGAGGGCATCGAGGTCCGCAGGGAGTCGGGCAAGGGCCAAGGCTAGACCGGGCACCCGCCGGCCCCGGTGTCCACCGACGCCGGGGCCGGCCCCCGCCCCCCGCCGGGACCCGCTCAGAAGACGAAGCGCGAGAGGAACACGCCCGCGGCGACCGCCGAACCGATCACCCCGGCCACGTTGGGCGCCATGGCGTGCATGATCAGGAAGTTCTGCGGATCCTCCTTCGCCCCCACCATCTGGCAGACGCGCGCCGAGTCGGGCACGGCCGAGACCCCCGCGGCCCCGATGATGGGGTTGATCTTGTCGCGGGCGAACAGGTTCATGGCCTTGGCGAAGAGGATGCCCGCGGCGGTGGCCACGCAGAAGCTGACGGCGCCCAGCACGGCGATCTTCACCGAGGCGGGGGTCAGGAAGCGGCTGGCGTCGGTGGAAGCGCCCACGCACAGGCCCAGCAGGATCGTGACGATGTCGATCAGGGCGTTGCGCGCCGTCTTGGCCAGGCGCTCGGTCACGCCGCTCTCCTTCAGCAGGTTGCCGAAGAAGAGGAAGCCCAGCAGGCTGATGGCGCCGGGCGCGATGCAGGCGCAGAGCACGAAGGCCACGATGGGGAACATGATGCGCACCCGCTTGCTCACCGGGCGCGAGGGCTTCATGCGGATCCGGCGCTCCTTTTGCGTGGTCAGCAGCTTGATGATCGGCGGCTGGATGACCGGCACCAGGGCCATGTAGCTGTAGGCGGCCACGGCGATGGCCCCCAGCAGGTGGGGCGCCAGCTGGCCGGCCAGGAAGATGGCCGTCGGGCCGTCGGCGCCGCCGATGATGCCGATGGCGGCGGATTCCTTCTCCGTGAACCCCAGCAGCAGTGAACCGGCGAAGGTCAGGAAGATGCCGGCCTGGGCCGCGGCTCCCAGCAGGATCAGCCGCGGGTTCGAGAGCATGGCCGAGAAGTCGGTCATGGCGCCGATGCCCAGGAAGATCAGCGAGGGGTACCAGCCCTGGGTCACCCCGTTGTAGAGCACGTTCAGCACGCTGCCCTGCTCGTAGATGCCCACGTTCATGCCGGAGGTCAGGGGGATGTTGCCCACCAGCATGCCGAAGCCGATGGGCACCAGCAGCAGGGGCTCGTAGTCCTTGGCGATGCCCAGGTACACGAACACGCAGCCGATGGCGAGCATCGCCAGGTTGCCCCAGGCGAAGTTGCCGACGACGCCGACCTGCAGGAATTCCCAGAAGATGTCCATGGTACCGCTTCCGCCCGGGGGTCACCCGCCCGGGCGAGCCCGCCTCAGGCGAACTCGACCAGGGTCTGGTTCTCGCGCACGCTGTCCCCGGCCGCCACCAGCACGGACTTCACGGTGCCGGCGCCGGGGGCGGCGATGACCGTCTCCATCTTCATGGCCTCGATGACCACCAGGTCCTGGCCGGCGACCACGCTCTGGCCCGGCTTGCAGCGGACCTCCAGCACCGTGCCGGCGATGGGTGAGGCTATGCCGCCGGTGCCGCCGGCCGGCGCGGACCCGGGCGCCGCCGTCGGG
>JACZKN010000314.1 GCA_014859985.1 Candidatus Krumholzibacteriia bacterium
GCCAGGGAGGGCCCCCGCATGCCCGTTCATCGCCTGCCGACCCTGCTGACCCGCGGCCGCCGCGGCCCCCTGGCCGTGCTGGCCGCCCTGTGCATCCTGCTGACGGGCGCCGACCTGGCCGCCCAGGCCGTCGATCCGGCGCTGCTGCAGGAAGCCGCCCGCCGCACCGGCAAGACCCCCGAGCAACTCATGAGCGAGTACCGCCAGGCCCAGGGCGGCCAGGCCCCGGCTGTGGCCGACACCACCGCCCCGCCGGGCCGCACCAGCCTGGACGGCGTGGACGACCGCCGCACCCGTTCGGGCCAGGACCCCACCGGCGGCCAGTTCGGCGTGGTGCTGCCGTTGTCCGGGACCCGCGCGCCGGAGTACCTGGACGCGGACGCCCCGGCGGCCGAGGCCGACTCGGCGGGCCCCCGCTGGTTCGGCGAGGACTTCTTCCGCCTGGACGAGGGCATGTTCACGCCGCCCTCCTTCGGCCCCGTGCCCGGGGACTACAAGCTGGGCGTCGGCGACGAGGTGGTGGTCGACGTCTGGGGCGAGGTCGAGCTGCGCCTCGTCCGCCTGGTGGACCGGGACGGCACCATCATCCTGCCCCAGGCCGGGCAGGTGACCTGCGCCGGCCGTACCCTCGAGCAGGTGGACCAGGCCATCCGCGAGCAGCTGCGCCGCAGCCACGCCTCCCTGGGCCGCACGCCCGACGACCCGGACGCCCGGACCTTCCTGCAGGTGACGTTGGGCCGCCTGCGCCCGGTGCGGGTGTTCGTGGTGGGGGCGGCCGCCCGTCCCGGCTCGTACGAGCTGAACTCGGTCTCGACGGTGCTGACGGCGCTGTACGCCGCCGGCGGCCCGGCCGAGGGCGGCTCGCTGCGCGCCATCCGCCTGGTGCGGGGCGACCAGACCGTGGGCGAGCTGGACCTGTACGCGTACCTGCTGGGCGGGGACCGCAGCGGCGACCTGCGCCTGCGCGAGGGCGACACGGTGCACGTGCCGGACCGCAGCTTCGGCGTGAGCATCACCGGCGCCGTGCGCCGCCCCATGCATTACGAGATGAAGGACGGCGAGACCGTCGCCGACCTGGTGCGCTACGCCGGGGGCCTGACCGCCGAAGCGGCCGCCGAGGTGATCCACGTGCGGCGCATCCTGCCGGCGGACCAGCGCCGGCCGGGGGAACCGGACATCGTGGTGGTGGACGTGCCCTACGACGCGCAGGCCGGCGTCGTCAGGGACCGGCAGGCGGGCACCCTGCAGGACGGCGACCAGGTGACGGTCGACGGCATCGGCGACCGGGACGACCGCTGGGTCGAGGTGCGCGGCCTGGTCAAGCGCCCGGGCCGCTACCAGCTGCAGCCGGGCATGACGGTGGCGGACCTGGTGACGGCCGCCGGCGGCCTCTGGCCCGACGCCCTGAGCGAGTGGGCCAGCCTGGACCGCACCAGCCCGGCGCGGGAGCTGTCGACGGTGACGGTGCCCCTGGGCCAGGTGCTGGCCGGCCAGGCCGCGCCGATCGTGCTCGAAGCCCGGGACGTGCTGCACGTGTTCGCCCGGCCCGAGACCCGGGACCGGCCGCGGGTGACCATCAGCGGCGAGGTGTACCAGCCGCTGACCATGGATTTCCGCGCGGGCCTGACCCTGCGCGACCTGGTGCTGCGGGCCGGCGGCCTGAAGCGCGGCGCCAACCCGCTGCGGGCCGAGATCGCGCGCATCCGCGAGGCGGCCGTCACCAGTTTGGACCCGGGCACGGACCCGGCGCAGACGGTGGACGTGATCCGGGTCGAGCTGGGCGAGGACTTCCTGCAGAATCCCGATTCGCCCCGGCTGCTGCCCTGGGACCGGGTGGCCATCCGCCAGCTTCCCTGGTGGGAGACCCAGCGCACCGTCACGGTGGCGGGGGAGGTGTTCTACCCCGGCGAGTTCAGCCTGGAGAACAGGGGCGAGACCCTCAGCAGCATCCTGGCCCGGGCCGGCGGCCTGAAGCCCACGGCCTACGCCCAGGGAGCCCGGGTGGTGCGCAGCCAGGACGGCGTGGGCAACATCGCCGTGGACCTGCGCCAGGCCTTGGCCCGGCCCGGTAGCCAGCCGGACATCATCCTCGAGCCCGGCGACCGCATCGTGGTGCCCAACCGCATGTACACGGTGAAGGTGACGGGCGAGGTGGGCTTCCCGACCTCCCTGGTGTGGGAGGAGGGCCGCAGGATCGACTACTACGTCGAGCGCGCCGGCGGCTACCTCAAGCACGCCGACAAGGGCCGCACCCGGGTGGTCCACCCCAACGGCATGTCCCTGCCCAACAAGGGCAGCAGCGAGGTCATCGCCGGCTCGACCATCATCGTGCCCCTGGAGCCGCCGCCCGAAGGCCCGTCCACCCTGGAGGTGGCCAAGGACATCACCGCGATCATCGCCGGCCTGGCCACCATCTGGCTGATCGTGGACAACACCAACTAGGAGCGCGCGGTGCCGGGCCTCGCGGACACGCTGAAGTTCATCGTCAGCCACCCGCTGAACCGCGGGCGCCCCGTGCAGGCCCTCGGAAGGTTCGCCTGGTGGCAGATGCGCAGCCGCCTGGCCCGCGGCCCGGTGGTGCACCAGTGGGTGGACGGCGCGAAGTTCTGGGTGCGCCGCGGCGAGACCGGCCTGACGGGCAACATCTACTGCGGCCTGCACGATTACCGGGAGATGACGTTCATCCTGGCGACGGCCGGGCCCCAGGACCTGTTCGTGGACGTGGGCGCCAACGCGGGGTCGTACACCCTGCTGGCCTGCGCGGCGCGGGGAGCGCGGGGCGTGGCCATCGAGCCGGTGCCGGAGACGTACGCGCGGCTGGTGGCGAACCTGGAGCTGAACGGGCTCGGGGAGCGGGTCCTGGCGGCGAACGTCGGCCTGGCGGACCGGCCGGGGGAGCTGACGTTCACGGCGGGGCGGGACTGCCTGAACCACGTGGTGGCCGACGGCGAAAGGGTAGCCGGGCCGACGGTCAGGGTGCCGGTGACGACGCTGGACGAGCTGCTGAGCGGCGTGACGGCGACCCTGCTGAAGATCGACGTCGAAGGGCTGGAGACGCTGGTGGTCAAGGGCGGCCAGTGCACGCTCTCGGACCCGGGGCTGCGGGCGGTGATCATGGAGCTCAACGGCAGCGGGGCGCGGTACGGGTTCACGGATGCGGCGCTGGTCGCGCAGATGGGGCGGTTCGGGTTCGAGGTGTTGCCGGGGTACGACGCGGAGGCGGGGCGCGGTACGGGTTCACGGATGCGGCGCTGGTCGCGCAGAT
>JACZKN010000315.1 GCA_014859985.1 Candidatus Krumholzibacteriia bacterium
GCGGCGGCCGGCCGAACACGGCCCAGGCCGGGCTGCCGGACCTGGCGGCGGTGGACAAGGCGCTGGCGGCGGTGGACGCCGCCGTGGCGGACCAGGCCGGCTGAGCCCTGCCCGGATCTTCATGAACCGTCCGGACTAGCGGATCCCCATGATCCGGTCGGGGGGCTTGCGGGTGATGCGCGGCACGGTCGCATCGTCCGCCGGATGGCCCACCACCAGCAGCAGGAACGGCTTCTCCGCGGTCGGGCGACCGAGGATCCGGTTCAGGAAGTGCATGGGGCTGGGCGTGTGGGTCAGGGTGGCCAGGCCGGCGTGGTGCAGCGCCGCCAGGAGGAAGCCGCAGGCCAGACCCACCGACTCCCTGGTGTAGTAGTGGCGGACGCGGCCGCCGTCCTCGTCGGTGCCGTGGCGCTGCTCGAAGACGGCGATCAGCCAGGGTGCCGTCTCCAGGAAGGGCTTGCGCCAGTCGGTGCCGAAGGGCTCCAGGTCGGCGAGCCAGGCGTCGCCGGCGCGCCCGCCGTAGAACGCCCTTTCCTCCGCTTCGGCCGCCAGCCGGATCTCCCGCTTCACGTCCGGATCGCCGACGATCTCGAAGCGCCAGGGCTGCTTGTTGGCCCCGCTGGGGGCCTGGCCCGCGGCCTCGACGCAGGCGGTGATCACTTCCGGCGGCACGGGCCGGTCGCTGAACGCGCGCACCGAGCGGCGCGTGGCCAGGAAGTCCCGGAAGCCCGTGGCGCGGCGCACCGACTCGGCGTCGTCGTAGCGGGGCAGGGGCGGCAGGGGCATGGTGTCGTGGTCGCGCATGACAACTCCGATCAGCGGCGGTCCAGCAGCAACTGCCCGGCGATCTCGTCGCGCTTGTCGCGCCCGCAGAGCAGGCCGACCAGGGTGACGGCGAACTCCAGGGCCGTGCCCGGTCCCTGGCTGGTGACCAGGTTGCCGTCGACGACCACCCGGGCGTCGTTGCGCGATTCGACCGGCAGCTGGTGGCGCAGGGAGGGGAAGCAGGTGGCCTGGCGGCCGCGCAGCAGCCCGTGGTGCGCCAGCACCACCGCCGGCGCGGCGCAGATGGCCGCCACGAGACGGCCCGCGCCGTCCTGCCGGCGCAGCAGCGCGATCAGTTCCGGGGAGTCGCGCAGGTGCTCGGCGCCGGGCATCCCGCCCGGCAGCACCACCGCGTCCCAGGTCCCGTCCAGGCAGGCGGCCAGGGGGCGGTCGCTGACCAGGCGCACGCCCCGCGACGCGGTGATCACCGGATCGACGGCCCCGGCGGCGGGGACGCGTGCCACCACCACCTCGACCTGCGCACGGCGCAGCACGTCGACCACGCCGACGGCCTCGATCTCCTCGGTGCCGTCGCTGACGGCCACCAGCGCGCGCGGTCCGATCATCCCCGTCCTCCCGGTTCGTGGCTCGCTTCCAGGGTACCGCTGATCCGCCGGCCCTGCCCGCCTCAGATGCCGAAGGTCCAACCGGCGGCCACGGTCCACTGGCCGTGGGCCGGCACGTCTTCGCTGCCCGATGGGCTCGAGTGCCAGCGCAGCTCGCAGTCGAGGCCGCCGCCGCCGGCCCGGTGCCAGCGCAACCCGGCGCCGAGGCTCAGGCCGAGCAGGGAATCCTCCCTCTTGTACCACCCCAGGCCGACCGACGCGAAGGGCTGCAGGCCCGGCGCGGCCGGCGCCAACCGCGCCGCCAGGCCCAGCAGCCACGTGTCGCCCCAGCTCGCGGTCTCGCCGGTCCAGGAGGACTGGGAGCCGCCCAGGCCCGACCAGGCGACCTCCGGGCCCGCGTCCAGCGCCGCGGACACGCGCCGCGGCGCTGGAC
>JACZKN010000316.1 GCA_014859985.1 Candidatus Krumholzibacteriia bacterium
TTCCGCGGCCCCGGCGGCCGCCGCCAGGGCCCGGCCCACGGCGTGGGCCCGGGTGTGGTACTCCCAGGCGCGGGGCAGGAACTCCAGGCGCACCAGGCCCGCCGGCCCGGCCACGGCGAGCAGGGGGTCCAACACGGTGCGCAGCAGGGCGTAGCGGATCTCCATGACGCCTCCGGGGTTCGGCGGTATCATCCTAGCAGATCCGCCGGGACCGGGAAAGCGGCCAGCGGCGCAACGGGGCGGGCCGGATTCCGTACCTTGAAACCCGTGGACCTGCGGATTCCGGCACGACGCGAACGGGAGGCGACCAGTGGACGGCAAGCGACGCTTCGGAGGATGGTGCGGTGCGGCGGCGGCCCTGCTGCTGCTGGCGGGGGCGGCGGCCGCCCAGGGCGACCTGCCCCGGCTCGAGTTCGAGAAATACACCCTGCCCAACGGCCTGGACGTGATCCTGCACGAGGACCACACGATCCCCATGGCCACGGTCAACGTATGGTACCACGTGGGCTCGCAGAACGAGCGGCCCGGGCGCACGGGCTTCGCCCACCTCTTCGAGCACATGATGTTCCAGGGGTCGGAGAACCACGACAGCGACTACTTCCTGCCCCTGCAGAAGATCGGCGGCCAGGTCAACGGGTCCACCAACAAGGACCGCACCAACTACTGGCAGAACGTGCCCGCGGACCACCTGGAGCTGGCCTTGTGGCTGGAGTCCGACCGCATGCACGGCCTGCTGGCGGCCCTGACCCAGGAGAAGCTGGACAACCAGCGCGACGTGGTGAAGAACGAGAAGCGCCAGCTCGAGAACCAGCCCTACGCCAAGAGCGACGAACTGCTGCTGCAGCTGCTGTACCCGGCCGGCCATCCCTACGCCCACACGGTGATCGGCTCGATGGACGACCTGTCGGCCGCCACCGTCGAGGACGTCAAGGAGTTCTTCCGCCTCTACTACGCCCCCAACAACGCCAGCCTGTGCGTGGCGGGCGACTTCGACCCCGAGGCGGTCAAGCCCCTGATCGAGAAGTACTTCGGCACCATCGCGCCGGGCCGGCCGGTGGACCGGGTCGAGCGCTGGATCCCGGTGCTGGACGGCGAGCGGCGCGCCGTGGCCGAGGACGCGGTGGAACTGCCCCGCCTGACCATGGCCTGGCACACGCCCGGCTGGTACCAGCCGGGCGACGCCGAGCTGGACCTGCTGGCGGACATCCTGGCCACGGGCAAGAACTCGCGCCTCTACAAGTCGCTGGTCTACGACCTGCAGATCGCCCAGGACGTGGACGCCGCCCAGGAATCCCGGGAGCTGGGCGGCACCTTCGTCATCGAGGTCACCGCCGCCCCCGGCCAGGACCTGGCGGCCGTGGAGGCCGCGGTGGACGCCGAGCTGGACCTGCTGCTGAAGAAGGGCGTCACCGAGGCCGAGGTGGAGCTGGCCCGCGTCCGCTACGAGGCGAACTTCGTGCGCGGCCTGCAGCGGGTCGGCGGCTTCGGCGGCAAGGCGGACCGCCTGAACCGCTACAACGTGCTGGTCGGCGACCCCGGCTACCTGGGCCGCGACCTGGCCCGCTACCGCGAGGCCAGCGCCCGCAGCATCGCCCTGCACGCCCTGCGGCACCTGGACCTGCAGCGGCGGGCGGTGCTGCACGTCCTGCCCCAGGGCGGGCTGACCGTGGCCGACCTGCCTGTCGACCGCAGCCTGATGCCCGGCAGCAGCGGCGCCGTGGGCTTCACCCCGCCCCCGGTGCAGACCGCGGTCCTGGACAACGGCCTGGAGATCTACCTGGTGCAGAAGCACGACCTGCCCCTGGTGGACGTGCGCATCGCGGTGCTCAGCGGCTGGTCCGCCGACCCGGCAGCGCGCCCCGGCACCGCCGCGTTCACGGCCGACCTGCTGGACGAGGGCGCGGGCCGCCTGGACGCCCTGCAGATCGCCGAGCGCGCCGAGTCCCTGGGCGCCCGGCTGGCCACGCGCAGCTTCTTCGACGGCTCGTCCGTCAGCCTGGACGTCCTGAAGGCGAACCTGGACGCGGGCCTGGCCCTGATGGCGGACGTCGTGCTGCGGCCCGCCTTCCCGGCGGCGGACTTCGAACGGGTGCGCAAGGCGCGCCTGGGACTCCTGCAGCAGGAGGCCGTCACGCCGCGGATACAGGCGGTCAAGGAGCTGCAGCGGCGGATGTTCGGGGCGGATCATCCCTACGCCCAGCCCTTCACGGGCACCGGCACGGAGGAGGGCCTGGCCCGGCTGACGGTCGCCGACCTGCGGGCCTTCCACGCGGCGTGGTACCGGCCCAACAACGCGGCGGCCATCGTCGTGGGCGACCTGACCCTGGCCGAGGCCAAGGCGGCGCTGGCCAGGGCTTTCGGCAGCTGGGAGCCGCGGGAGACGCCGACGGTGACGGTGCCCGACCCGCGACCGGTGACCCGGGCGAAGATCGTGGTGATCGACCGCCCCGGCGCCGAGCAGAGCACCATCATGGGCGGCCACGTGGCCCTGTCCCGCTCGGACGACGAGTACGAGGCCTTCGAGACCCTGAACACGGCCTTCGGCGGCCAGTTCTCCTCGCGCATCAACCTGAACCTGCGGGAGGAGAAGGGCTACACCTACGGTGCGCGCTCGCAGCTGGTGGGGCTGCGCGACACCGGCTTCATCCTGGTGAGCGCGCCGGTCCACACCCGGCACACGGCCGAGTCGCTGGCCGAACTGGTGCGCGAGACGACCGAGATCGGCACGACGCGGCCGCTCACGGCCGGGGAGCTGGAAGACAGCCGCAACCGGCGGGTGCTGGGCTTCCCCCAGCAGTTCGAGACCATCGGCGCGGTGGCGGGCAGCCTGGAGGAACTGGTGCGCAACGACCTGCCCCTGGATGCCTGGGTCGACTTCCGCGCCCGCGTCGAGAGCCTCACGGCCGCGGACCTGACGGCGGCCGCGGCCACGCACCTGGACCCCGGGCGCATGATCTGGGTGATCGTGGGCGATCGGGAGGCGATCGGCACCGGCCTGCAGGAGCTGGGCCTGGGCCCGGTCGAGTTCACGGACCGCGGCGGCTCCTGACCGCGGTCCGGCGGCGGAGCGCGAACGAACCGGGGGGCGGTCCGAGGACCGCCCCCCTCTGCCGCCCCGCGGGGCCGGAACGCCACCACCCTACATCTTCGTCCTCGGACCGGTTCCGGGCCACTGCTTCGGCAGCATGGGCTCGTCGTGGCAGTCGGTGCACGACGGTGTCCGGTTGTAGTCGCCGCCCGCGTGGCAGCTGGTGCAGTCCACCTCGACGTGGATGTCGTCCAGCTTAAGGCCGGTCAGGGCGTGGTCGAAGTTGCCGACCTCCCAGTGGATGTGGCAGTCGCCGCACCTGCTCGAAGGGGTGCGGAAGTGGTCGGGCGTGCTGTGACAGGTCTGGCAGCTGACCCCGCCGTGGTAGTCCTTCAGGTCGAAGCCCGTCGAACGCGCGTGGTCGAAGCGCGGCGTCGATTCCTGGCGATGGCAGAAGCCGCAGTCGCGCTCGGCGTGGCAGGTGTAGCACGAGGCCACGTGGTCGAGCGTGCGCGGCACGGCGGCCTGGTTCTCGCCGTGGTGGCAGCGCTTGCAGCTGTCGCCCTGATGGCAGTCCACGCAGGCCTGCCCGAACATCTCGACGTGGTCCGCGTGGTGGAAGGTGACCACGGGTCCGTCGGCGTAGGACGTCTCGTAGGTGTAGGTCTCGACGGCCTCGATCTTGGGGTGCTGGATGCCGACGATGTCGGTCGGGTCGTGGACCACGGCTCCGGCCGCGCTGCCGGACTCCTCGTGGCAGTAGCTGCAGGAGCCCTCGCCGCTCCAGTCCAGGTGGCAGTTGATGCACTGCCGGTGGTAGGCGCCCTTCAACGCCGGCATGCTCAGGTCCGCGTCCTGACGGTCCACGGCGTGGCATTCGCGGCAGGGCGGAATGACGCCCGACTGCTCCGAGTAGTGGTGGCAGTTGGTGCAGCCGCCGTTCATGTCCGCCATGACGGCATGCAGCTTGTGGGAGAAGACCACCGGCTTGTAGAGGTTGGCCAGCTGGCCGATGACGACCACGTCGGGTCCCTCGCCCACGTCGTGGCTGCCGTAGAAGTGGCCGCCGTGGCGCGGGCAGTTCACCAGGCAGGGTTCCGCGGCCGTCGGCTTGTCGCAGGTGTGGCACTGGGCGCAGCTGCTCGTCGCCGGCATGTGGGCGCGGGTGGCGGGCAGCTCCGGCTGGCCGTGCTGCCCGGCCGCCGCCGCCGGCCCCGCCGGCGTCAGCAGGAACGCGGCGGCCACGATGAAGACCAGGCTACGCATGGTGGACCTCTCCTTCGTCGTGCAGCACCGGGAAGATGAACACGAAAGCCCGGTAGAGCAGCACGAGGATCGAGATGAAGCCGACGGTGAGCACGATCTCCGGGATGGCCGGCACGTAGGGCCCGTCGGCGTAGAGCGGCTTGTAGCCGATGATGAACACGTTGATCCGGTTCAGGGCGACGCCCAGGACCACCATCGCCGCCGCCGAGAACAGCCAGCCCGGCCGGCGGCGCAGGCGGTGGGTCAGCAGGATGGCCCAGGGCAGGACCACGCCGACGATCACCTCGACCAGCCAGGCCACCGACTGCGGGGAGCCGTCGTCCAGGTAGCGGTAGCTGCCGCGGTTGACCATGTCGATGAGCTTGGAGCCGAAGTAGATCGTCAGCAGGAACGGGATGATGCGCGCCAGCGGCGCCAGCACGTCCATCTCCAAGGGCCGCTTCAGGGAGCGCGAGGCCAGGATGGACTCGAAGATCGCCATGGCCAGGCCCACCGCGAAGGCCGAGAGCAGGAACTGCATGGGCAGGATGGTCGTGAACCACAGGGGATGCAGCTTGTCGGGGGCGATCACCATCAGGGTCCCCAGCGAGGACTGGTGGGCGCAGGAGAGCACCACGCCCAGGATGATGAAGATCGTCATCACGCGATCGAGGGTCCGCTGCAGGACGCGCAGCACGCCCTCGACGAGTCCGTTCAGCGCCCGCAGGGCGCCCGGCAGGTTCACCCGGCCGAGGAAGCGCTCGCAGACGATGGGCAGGAACTCGATGTACAGCACCGTGAGGTAGAGGCACACGCACATGCCCACCTCGAAGAGGGCCGAATTGCCGTTGGGCAGCCCGGGCACGAAGTAGTGCCAGATGTTGTAGTAGCGGCCCAGGTCGACGCAGACGCCCAGGCCCACGAAGGTGTAGCCGAGAGCGGCCGTCAGCAGGGCCGGCCGCACTAGCACCTCGTACTTGTGGCGGTGCAGCACGTGGGCCACGAAGGCGGTGGTGAAGCCGCCGGCGGCCAGGGCGACGCCCGTGGCCACGTCGATGCCGATCCAGAGCCCCCAGGGGTACTGGTCGTTCAGGTTGGTGACCGCCCCGAGGCCCCAGACGAGCCGGATCGCGAGCACGGCCAGGCCGGCGGCCGCCAGGGCCAGCAGGACCCGGACGCCGGGGGTGATGAAGGGGACCGCGTGCCGGTTACTCATGCTTGTCCTCCCGCGCCTGGCCGGGGCCCTTGCCCGCCGACTTCAGGATCACGCTGGTCAGGATGAAGACCATCAAGGGTCCGGTGAAGCCCCGGAAGATGCCGTGCTGGATGGCCTCGGTGACCTCGGCCGGACTCTGGTTGGCCACGGCCGGCAGGTCGACCTCCTGGAAGCTGCGGTCGCACAGGTACAGCCAGGACGTGCCGCCGGCCTCGTACTCGCCGTAGACGTGGTCGACGTAGCGTCCCGGGTGGTTGCGGATCCGGTCGTGGGCCACCTTCAGCAGGGCGTCGCGGGTGCCGTAGACCATGGTCTCCGCGGGGCAGATCTCCACGCAGGCCGGTATGCCGCCTTCGGCGAGGATGCGGTCCGAGCAGAGCGTGCACTTCATCACCCTCGGCGTCAGCGGCTCGTTGTACTCGTAGGCCGGGATCTGGAACGGGCAGGCCACCATGCAGTAGCGGCAGCCGATGCAGCGCGAGGCGTCGTAGGTGACCGGCCCTCGGGCGTTCTTCACCAGGGCGCTGACCGGGCAGGCCGACACGCAGGCAGGGTGCTCGCAGTGCAGGCAGTTGACCTTGACGTCCAGTGAACCGGACTGTCCTGCGAGCGCCGGATAGCGGTTGATCACCGTGAACGTCTGCCGGTCGGGGCGGCGCGTCTTCTCAAGCAGGCTCTTGTCGTCGTAGGACTCGAGCGCGCCCTGGGGCAGACCGTTCTCCCCGGCGCAGGCGTATTCGCAGCGGCGGCAGCCGATGCAGAAGGTGAAGTCGCAAAGCACGCCCATGCGGTCCGGATCGAGGGCCGGACGGGCCTGGGCCGTCTCGACGCCGGCCAGGGCCACGGCCGCGGTGCCCGCCGCCGTCCCCGTGATCTTGAAGAAATCCCGTCTGGTGACCATTCCCGATTCCTCCCCGGTTGTTCCGCGGGCCCAGGGCCCGCCTGCGCGGTCAGTGTTCGCGGTTGTGCAGGCAGCCCCCGGGCAGGTCGCGCAGGATGCAGTCCTCGCCGCGCCGGTTCCAGCACTGCAGGCAGATGGCGTCCGTGCGCTCCTCGCCTGCGAGCGTCAGCAGGACGATGCGACGCAGGAGGTCCAGGAGCACGGTCTTCTCTTCGTCACTGAAGTTGGCGAGCAGGGCCGCCTGCTTGTCCGCGGCGATGCCCACGAAGCGCTCGACGATCTCGGTGCCCGCCGGCAGCAGCTCCACGTCGTGCACCCGGCGGTCGGCCGCGCGCCGGTGGCGGCGCACCAGGCCCAGCTCCGCGAGCCGGTCCACGTTCTTGCTCGCGGCGGGGGAACTGATGTCCAGGATGGCCGCGATCTCGCCGATGGGGAACGCACCGTTGGCGTTCAGCAGGTTCAGGATCAGGAACTGGTTGCGGGTCAGCCGGGTGGGGCAGGCCTGCTCGATGCTGCTGCGCAGGCTGATGTCCTGGACGGACTGGGCGAGGATCCTGATGGCGTCGGCGACGGACTGGTCGAGGCGCTCCATGGCGGCCCTCCTGGCTGTTTATATTAGTTAATTATTTAACATGATCGGCGGGAGTCAAGGTGAAATCTGGTATTCGTCGTTGCCTATTCGCTTGAAATTGAAGATCTTAATGCTACTGAAACGATATGATATTCCGGTCTGTAATGAAATTATTGAATATGATATCCAGTTCTGTGTTAATTTGTTGCAGTACTTAATGTTATGAGGTATGGCTTGGCATGCCAAAAGCCGGTGATGCTTGCCATCGCGGTGCCGCCGGCCGGTGGTGGCCAAATGGATAACAACCGGAAACGTCCCTGGAACCGCCCGGCCAACCCTCCCGGAGCCCCCTTCGGCTACTGGGGCGGAGTGAACAGGAAGGGGACCTGGAAGGTGGTCACCCCGGCGGGAACCGGCGGGAATTGCCAGCCGCGGATCTGGGCCAGGGAGCAGCCGGTGACGGCGGGCGCCCCGAGGCCGTCCTCGATGATCGTCGCTTCGGTGACGGCGCCGTCGGCCGTGACCGTGAGGCTGACCACCAGCTTGCCCCGCAGCCCCGGGTTCTTCTTCAGCTCGTTCTCGTAGCAGAACTGGATAGCCGGCGCGTAGCGCCTGACCACCGCCAGCAGGGATTCGTTGCTGCGCACCTCGCCGGCCTGGGCCCCGGCGCCCCGGATCCCGCCCGCGCCGCCGGTGACCGGCGGCGGTGCCGCCAGGGCCGCACCGACCTCGCCGATGCTGAGGCCGTCGGCCACCAGCGTCGATCCGCCCAGGTCCGCCCGCGCCAGCTCGACGCTGCCGTCTACGGTGCCCAGTTCCGTGGCGGAG
>JACZKN010000317.1 GCA_014859985.1 Candidatus Krumholzibacteriia bacterium
GCGGCGGCCGGCACGCCGGCGCTGGGGCACGTGGCCGGCGACCTGGGCCTGGACCTGGTCACGGTCGGCGCCTTCGCCCGCATCGCGGGGCTGGACACCGACGGCCGCGAGCCCGTGACCGAGGTCGTGTCCACCGTGGTCGTGTTCGCGGATGCGGCGACCGGCGCGGTCTGGCCCATGGCGGGCGGAACGCCCTGGCGCGGCGGCGACTGGGATGCCGCCCGCTGGGTGTCGCCGCCGGGGGCGGCCGCCGGAACGGGTATCGTGGCCGGTAGCCACCACTGTTTCCCCAGTCCCCTGGTCGAGGGGCCGCTGGGGGTGCGGGCCAGTTCCCGGGCGCCCGGCCGGGTGCGGGTGCTGGTCTACAACCTGGAGGGCGAGCAGGTGACGGCGTCGGCCTGGCGGGCGGTGCCCGGGCGGGAACCCTTCACCGTCGAGCTGGACCTGGGCGGCGCCGCCAGCGGCATGTACCTGTGCCGGCTGGTGGTCGAGAGCGAGGGCGGCGCCCGCGACGAGAGCGTGGTGCCGTTCGCGGTGGCCCGCTAGGGCGTCCGGAAGGTTGGACGCGGCGCGGGTCCGCGGTTAGACTTGTCGGCAACGGGACCGGGGTCGGCACCCCGCGGGTGAGCGGAGCGGCCCGGGCGGGCCGGGCTCAAGAAAGGGAATCCATGACGCGCAAGATGCTCCTGCCGCTGTCCGGCCTCGTCCTGGCGGCGCTGCTGGCGGCTCCGGCTGCCCCCGCGCTGGCCGGCAACCCCGGCGACGCCGGCGTGCTTTCCCTGCGTCTGGGGGTGGGCGCCCGCGAGGCGGGCATGGGCGAGACCGGGGTGGCTTCCAGCACGGGCGCCGCGGCGATCTGGTGGAATCCCGCCAACAACGTCTTCGCCGACTTCGACACGGAACTGGTGCTGCAGACCCAACGCTACGTCGGGCTCTTCGACCAGCACGCCGCGGCGGTGGCCCACCGGGCCGGCGGCGGCGTCCTGGGCTTCATCTTCACCGGGTTCTACTCGGACGAGATCGAGCGCTACAGCGACGAGCCGGTCGGGGTGCCCGAGGGCACGTTCGAGCCCTACGACGTGGCCTTCGGCGTCTCCTACGCCCGGGCGCTGGGCGAGAGCTTCGGGGTCGGCGCCACCGCGAAGCTGGTGTACGAGCGCATCGACATCTACTCGGACACGGGCTTCGCCTTCGACCTCGGCATCACGCACCGCGCGGTGATCGAGGGCCTGGTGTTCGCGGCCACGGTGACGAACCTGGGCGGGCAGATGAACCTGCGCGACCAGCCCTTCGACCTGCCGACGGCCTTCCGCATCGGCACCGCCTGGACGCCGACGCCGGCCCTCGGCGGCAAGCTGACCCTGGCCGGCGAGGTCCTGATGCCCAACGATTCCACGGAGAAGGCCCACCTGGGCGGCGAATACCGGCTGCTGCCGGAACTGGCCCTGCGGGTGGGCACGCGGGTCAACTACGAATCCCAGGGGCTGACCGCCGGCGCCGGTTTCCGGACCGGCCGCCTGGGCGTGGACTACGCCTTCAGCGACTGGACCACCGAGGGCTTCGACGACGGCCACAAGTTCTCGTTGCGGCTCACCTGGTAGGGCTCAGGCGAAGGGATCGGGTTCGACGGCGAAATCGGCATGGCGGAAACGGCCCTGCCGCAGGACGCCGTAGCCCAGGGTGTCGAACCAGCCGGCCAGGGCCGAGAGGCTGCGCCCCCCCGCGGAGACGGTGAAGGCGTGGTGCACGTGGCCCATCACCATCAGGTCCCACGCGGGGTCGTGTTGGCGGTCGAGCCAGGCCTGGGCGTTGGCCACGATCTTGCGGGCCTCGTCGCGGTCGGCGGCGCGGCTGCGGCCGCTGAGCCAGGTGCTCAGGGCGTAGAGGAGTTCCGGGTGCAGGGTCTTGGCCAGCAGCACGCCGGCCGGCGCCCGCACGATCGCCCGGAACGCGTTGTAGGCCCAGTCGTAGGCCAACAGGCCGTCGCCGTGGCTGACCAGCACGCGGCGGCCGCACAGTTCCAGGACGGCCGGCCCCCCGTCGGGCGAGGTGCCGTAGCGTTCGTGGAGGTAGCCGGCGGCCCAGATGTCGTGGTTGCCGCCGACGAAGTGGAGGCGGCAGCCGGCGTCCCGCACCCGGTCCAGGGCCTGCAGCAGTTCGTCGTAGCCCTTGAGCCGGAAGTGGGGATAGTCGAACCAGAAGTCGAAGACGTCCCCCAGCAGGACCAGGTCGTCCGCCGCGCCCGCCGTCTCGAGGAACGCGAGGAAGGCCTCGACCCGGCGCCGTTCGGCGGGATCGGGCTCGAGATGGAAGTGGGCGTCGGCCACGAAGAGGGCCGTGGGGTCTTGGGGGCCGGACATGCGGCCAATGTGCAGGATCGCGGGCGCGCTGGCAACCCCGGATTCGCCACGATCGGCCAGGATGCGGAAGGAGAGAGACCATGTCCCTTTGGGATGACGTGAAGCAGAACCTGAGCGAATGGTACACCGTCGCGGCGGACAAGACCTCCGAGGTGGCCAAGGTGCAGGCGCGGCGCTACGACAAGTTCGGCCTCAGCCGGGATGTCGAGCGCCAGTTCAGCGAACTGGGCAGCCTGGTCTACAACGGGCTGCAGGCCGGCCAGGAGGGCATCCTCGAGGATCCGGCGCTGGCGGCGGTGGTGGAGCGGATCCGCGGCCTGGAGGAGGAACTGCGCCGCAAGGACGAAGAGATCGCCCGGATCCGGCGCGAGCACGCCGAGCGCAAGGGCGCACCCAAGGCCGCTGCCGCGGCTGACGGAAGCGACGGGGCAGGCGACGTCCCCCGGGTGATCACCGACCCGGTCCTGGGGCGGGGGGACGGCGATTCGGCCATCCTCGTCGAGCCCGTCGAGGGCGGCGAAGGGACCCCGGATGAGGACGAACACGATCCCGGATTTCGTGGTTGACACCGTCCTGCAATTCGGGTAAGCTGTATCCAGTTCCCTGTAACGCCCGGTGGCCCTTCCCAGGGACACCGAGGCACCGGCTCACCCCTTCACCGGATCCAGCCTCGCCGCAGGACGGTGGAAACGTGAGCCCGCATCGGTACCAGCACGATCGTCGGCACGACGCCCAGGCGCGTCGCCGCCCGGTTGCCGTGGCTTCGCGGAGCCTCGACCACCGGTCGGCGTGCGCCTTTCTCGTTGGCGCCCTGGTGCTGCTGGCGGCGACCCTGGCCCGGGGCGAGGAAGCCCCGCGTTCGCCCTTCGTGGCGGTCGGCCAGGCCGTCCGCCCCGCCGTGGTCAACATCCGTTGCACCCGCTCGGTCAATGCCGAAGGGGTGGGCACCGGCCCCCTGCAGGAGATGTACCGCCAGTTCTTCCCGGACCAGGAGGGCAAGGGCGGGCGCTTCGAGCTGCCGTCGACCGGCTCGGGCTTCGTGATCGATGCGCGGGGCGAGGTCCTGACCAACCACCACGTGATCGACGGCGCCGAGGCCATCTTCGTGCGCTTCAGCGGCGAGCAGCGGGAGTACCGCGCCGAACTGGTGGGCACCGATCCCAACACCGACCTGGCCCTGCTGCGCATCGATCCGGCGGGGCGGGGTCTGCCCGTCCTGGAGTTCGCCGACTCGGACGCGGTGGAGGTGGGCTCCTGGGCGGTGGCCGTGGGCAATCCGTTCGGCAACCTCGAGAGCACCCTGACCGTGGGCGTGGTCAGCGCCCTGGGCCGGGGCGACCTGGTCATCGGCGGCCTGACGCCCCGCTACCAGGACTTCATCCAGACCGACGCCGCCATCAACTTCGGCAACAGCGGCGGCCCGCTGGTGGACGTTAGGGGCCGCGTGATCGGCGTGAACACCGCCATCAACCAGTCCGGCCAGGGCATCGGCTTCGCGGTGCCCAGCAACCTGGTGCGGCGCATCTGGAGCCAGCTGCGGGAGCACGGCCGCGTGATCCGCGGCTATCTGGGCGTCGGCACCGAGGACGTGGTGCAGGTCGTGGGCGAGGAGGTCGCCGGCGAACCGGCTGCCGGCGCGCGGGTGCTGACGGTCAGGGCCCAGGGCCCGGCCGCGGCGGCGGGGCTGGCCGTGGGGGACATCGTGGTGCAGTACGCCGGCCGCGCGGTGGAGTCGCGCCGGGACCTGCAGTTCCTGGTGGCGGACTCCGCGCCGGGAGCCGAGGTCACGATCGGCGTGGTCCGCGGCGGGAAGCGCCTGGACCTGCGCGCGGTGCCCGAGGAGTGGACCCAGGCGGCGGACACGGCCCCGGCCGCGGCGGCCGCGGGTTGGCTCGGCCTGGAGGTGGCGTCTTTGGCGGGACCCGATCCGCGGGTCCTGCGCCTGAAGCAGACCCTGGGCATCGTCGCGACGGAGGGCGTCATGGCCGTCGCGGTGGAGGGGGGCTCGCCTGCCGCGGATGCCGGTATCCGCCCGGGCGACGTCCTGGTGTCGATCCAGGAGCACGAACTGACCGACCTTGCGGCCTGGGAGCAGGCGAGGAACCTGCTCGGGGGAGGCCGCGGGGCGTTGACCGTGCTCGTGCGGACAGGAGCGAGCGATCGCTACGTCTCGGTCCTGCCGCGGCCGGTCGGCATCGAGAATTGATGCGGGGTCCGGGCTGTTCCGGACCGGACCGGCGCGCCCCTGGCGCCGGACAGCACCCGCCGCGGGCGGGCGCCATTCCCCCACCTGGCAGGGAGGATCCCTGATGGCCGGACGCAAGACCATACTGCCCGCGATGCACGAGAAGGGGCTGGAAGTCTACTTCCGTGACATCAACCGTTACGATCTGCTGGATCGGGACGGGGAGATCGCCCTGGCCCGGCGGATCCGCCAGGGGGACGAGGAAGCGCTGGCGGCCCTGGTCAGGGCCAACCTCCGCTTCGTCGTCTCGGTGGCCAAGCGCTACATCAACCAGGGTCTGATGCTCTCGGACCTGATCAACGAGGGCAACCTCGGGCTGCTGAAGGCCGCCCACCGCTTCGACGAGGAGCGGGGGTACCGTTTCATCTCCTACGCCGTGTGGTGGATCCGGCAGTCGATCATGCAGGCGCTGCTGGACAAGTCGCGCACGATCCGCCTGCCCCAGAACCAGACGGCGCTGCTGATCAAGATCAGCCGCACCCGGGCCATCCTGCAGAACGAGGGTGTCCCGGGCCCGTCGCCGGAGCAGATCGCCGAGCGGCTGGACCTGGACGTGGGGGACGTGCTGCACGCCCTGCGCGCGGACCGTACCGAGCTGGCCCTGGACGATACCGGGGACGAAGACAGCGACCGGCCGCTGGCCGAGGTGCTGGAGGACCAGACCCACGAGGCCCCCGACTTCGAGGTCCTGCAGCGGGGCCTGCGCGAGGACGTGCGCCGCTGCCTGGCGTCCCTGAACGAGCGCGAGGCCCAGGTGATCATCCAGTATTTCGGGCTCGGCTACGAAGAGGCCCAGACCTTGCAGGTGATCGGGGAACGCATGGGGCTGACCCGGGAACGCATCCGTCAGATCAAGGAGAAGGCGCTTGTGAGGTTGCGCAACTCCAAGGATCGCAGCGTTTTGTTTGATTACTATTGAGAATCCGCTTGATCGCCGGGCCGGGTACGCGGGTACCCGGCCCGGCAGCCTTACGCCCCTCGAATCCCCGCGCTGGTCCATGAATTGCTAGGTCGCAGCCGCCGGGCGGCGGGCGCTTCCCGGTTGACAACCGGAGCGGGTCGGGTATGTTTGGCGCGATGAACATCCGACCGGCGGCGGGGCCCCGAATCCCCTGCTCGCCTGGGTCCGGTGCGGTTCCGCCGTCCCGATCCCCGACTCCCGACCATGACCGGCCCCTGCGGCGGAGTCCATGAAGCTCAAGCGCAGTTATACATTCCTGTACATGCCCGACGACCACGGTGAGAGTCGGCTGCTGCGGCTGCCCCGCTGGGCGATCCTGGCGGCCGTATTCCTGGTGCTGGGCCTCGGGTCGGCGGCCCTGCTCTACGGCGTGGGGCTGGGCAAGGGCAGCGGCTGGCTGCCCGGAGGGTCGGGCCTCGCCCGGGAGAACCGGATCCTGCGCCAGGCGCTGACCGCCCTGGAGGACCGCGCTGCCCGGCTGCGGCAGGAGCTGGACGGGGTGCGCGCCGTGCAGGTCGAGGTGGCCGGCGCGGTGAACCTGCCCCTGGCGGACGACGAGACCTACGCCGCCGGGATCGGCGGCCGCGGACCCCTGTCGGCCTCCCTGGCCGAGGTGGCGGGCAACCTGGCCGGTGGCGCCGTCGACCTGGGCGCCGAACTGGACCTGATGCTGCGGCAGGCGCGGATCCAGAAACAGGGTTACCTGGCCATGCTGGACACCCTCGAGACCCGGGCGGTGGTCCGGCAGCACATCCCCTCGATCCGACCGGTGGACACGGGCTGGCTCAGTTCGCGTTTCGGTTTCCGCAACGACCCGTTCACCGGTCAGCAGACCTTCCACCGCGGCCTGGACTTCTCGACGCCGGTGGGCACGCCGGTCCGGGTGACCGGCGACGGCACCGTGGCGTCCGTCCAGACCCAGCGCGGCTTCGGCAAGGTCATCAAGATCGACCACGGCAACGGGGTGACGACGGTCTATGCCCACCTGGACCGGATCCTGGTCAAGAAGGGCCAACCGGTGGCCCGGGGCGACCTGATCGCCCATTCCGGGAACTCGGGGCGCTCCTCGGCCCCGCACCTCCATTACGAGATCCGGCTGGCCGGCCGGCCGGTCAACCCCATTTCCTACATCCTGGACGCCTACGCGGGCCGCGACTAGGGCCGG
>JACZKN010000037.1 GCA_014859985.1 Candidatus Krumholzibacteriia bacterium
ATCAAGGGTTGGGGCGTCGTGCCGTGCATGCCCGGCCATTGATCCATCCGGAAGAGGGGTCTAGAATCCGCACGGATCGGTCCGGACGCGATCAGGATACCGGCACGGGCATTGGAATCATGATTAAGACAACGAACTACAACCACTTCCATTACCAGCCGGGAGATCTGCCAGGCCTGCGGGAGTTGGTCATCTTCCCCGACGGCGAGTTCAAGCCGCGATCCGACGAGCCCATTCCCAACAGCAGCGTCTGGCTCTTCGGCGGCGCGCCCTACGTCCCCCGGATCCTGGCGGGCGACGCCGGCTGCGGCATCGCCGGCTGGACGCTCGCCGAGCTCGAGGTGCCGGCGGCCATGGACGCCATCGCCCGGCACCTCAAAGGCTCGGGCGCGTTGGGCCGCGGCAACCACTTCGTCGATCTCCTGGAGGGCTTCGGCGACGCGCCGGGCACCCAGATCCTGCTGATCCACAGTGACGGCAAGCGCCGCGACCGTACGGTGCCGCGCACCCATGCCGCAGCGCGGGCGAAGATCGCCGCGGCCGAGGCCGCGAGGGTCGAGTTGGGCGACGAACTCCTGCATCTGCTGAACGTACGAGGCACCCTGCTGGGCAACTGGACCCACAACGCGGTGGACGAAACCGGCGACGGGCATCTGTACCGCAAGGGCGCCGTGGCGGCGCCGCCCGGCCGCCTGCTGGTGCTGCCGGCCCACCTGGGCGAGCGCGTGCTGTTCTACCGGATCAACGCCGAGGACCTGCCGCCCCTGGAGTCGATGCCCCACGGTACGGGGCGGGCCGGGGCCCGCGGGGCGCTCAAGGTGGACGAGGAAAAGGCGCGGGAGGTCCGGGAGTTGGTCCACATCCCGGCCCTGGTGGCGGATGCTTCGCTGCGAACGGAGCACCCGTCGTGTTTCAACGGCTTCGAGGGGATCCGCGGGCATCTGGGGAGGCATCTGATCGAGGTGGAGTCTTTGCGGATCCTCGGGTACGTGGGCAAGATCTGACGGCGGCCCGTCGGCATGGACGAGACCAGGAGAACGGCCGGCCTTGACGCCCGCGCCCCCTCTCTGCTAACCTCCGCCGATATCGCTACCCAGACACCCCGTTATGAAGAACGTTATGTCGAGGAGCAACCTCATGATTCCGTCCTTCCGCGTCCCCGATGACCGCCCCGCAATAATCCCATACGCAAACGATTTGTTTGCAGTGGATTTATGTGCGGGGCACCGGACCGCCCGCGCCCTCGCGCGGCGGTAGCGAGACCTTCCGCGGCGGGCCCCTCCGGCCCGTCCGCCGGTTCCTTCCCCTGGTGTCCCGGCTGATGGCGAGCCCGTCGCCGGCCTCCGCGTGCGCGGGAGCGGCGAGAGGCGTCGCCGTCAGTTGACCGACGGCCTCGCAGCCTTCGGGAGGGACACCATGGCCAAGAAGAAGCGGCACTACACGCGTGCGCAGCGGGAGGCGCGGCGCTTGAAAGCCGAGGCTGAACGCCGGCCTGACAATCACCAAGTGTTCGGCCCGCTGCCGCGTCTGCGGTCGCAGCGGAAGAAGCCCGCGCCGTTCGTCGCCCCGGGCGGTCCCCTGCGCTCGCACCGCCTCGATCCGGACCGTCTCATCGCCGGCGTCGGTTTCAAGCTGGGTGCGCAGATGCGGGCCCGCCTTCAGTCCGTGCTCGTGGCGGCGCTGGCCCACCGCCCCGGCCTGGCCGACGAACCCTACCGCAGCGGCCTAGTCTCCCTGATCTGGGGACCGTGGCAGCAGCAGCCCGGTTCCTGGCAGCCCGCAGGCAAGGGGCTCAACGCTGCCTACCGCTCCCTGCTCGCCCACGTGCTGGGTCCGTACCACCTCTCGCCCAACCTGTGGGACATGACGCTCGCCGACACGGGCGGCCAGAAGAAGCCGAAGAGACAGGCGATCTGCTTCGTCGCGCACCTGGCGCGGGGGGAGAGCCCCCGCCGGCTGGTCGGCACCGACCTGCTGCCCGCGCCCCTGACGCGCCGGATGCTGCACCTCTTGACCAACCCGCCCCGGCCGCTGCCGCTGGTTCCCGCGGTCCGCCGCGCGCAGGTGCTCGCCCACGGGGGGACCGAAGCGCTGGCGCGGTGCTTCGAGGACGGGTTCCTGTCCTTGTTCCGCCGCGACGAGGACTACTGGGCCACCGTCATCCACTGGCTGTGCCGGCAGCCCGACCTGGAGTTCGCCGACGTCCGGCCGTTCCTCGACTTCCTGGAGCGCCGCGCATCCGCCGGCAGCCCCGTGACCCTCAAGGGGCGCAACGTCGCATCGGTGCGTCGCATGGTCCGGGAATGGCACGACGAGCTGGCGCAGATCAATGAGTTCACGCGCCGGCAATTCGAACGGTCCGGGTTCGTCCCGGGCGCCTGGTCCACGCACCGGAAGGTGAGCGGCGCGGCCGTGCCCTTCGAGCACTGGTCCATGGCGGAGATCCTGACCGCCAAGGACCTGGTCACCGAAGGCCGGACCATGCGCCATTGCGTGGCCAGCTACCGGGCGGCCGTGGCCAACCAGCGGACGAGCATCTGGTCCCTGACCTGCAACGACCAGCGCCGGCTGACGCTTGAAGTCGACAACAGGCAGCGGGCGATCGTGCAGGTGCGGGGCCGCGCCAACCGCTTGCCCCGGATCGGCGAGGTGCGGTTCATCCGGTCCTGGGCCCGCCAGAACCGCCTGGCCGTCCAGGCCGGCGAGGTCAAGAAGGTGCTGGGGGAGATCTGACCGATTCGCCTCGAACGGCGGGCCGCCGCATTTCATCTTGTTCTTTCGCGCGGCACCGCCGAATACTGCGCCAATACCCACGGGAAGCTCCTTGGAGCCCCGGGTCGAGCCGCGGTGGGTGCGGCGCCGCCGAAGGGACCCCATGCTGGTCTACACCCCCGACCGCCCCTACGCCGAGGCCCTCCTGCGCGCCCGCCTGTCCCCGGCCGACCCCGCCGCCGCGTCGCCCGTGCTCCGGTCGTGCGCCGAGGGCGCCTCCGTCTACCAGGCCGACCCAGGCTGGGGATCTGCCGCTGCCCACGTCTGCTGCGTCGAGCACGCGGCGGCGTCCCATTACGACCACTTCGTCGCGCTGTTGGGCGATCTGGCCGACCTCCCCGACCGCACCCTGGCCCTGGCCGGGGCGGGGTCCGGCTTCCACGGCCTGCGCAACCGGCCCTGGGAGGCCCGGGCCGGCAATCTCCACCTGGTCGTGTGCTACCGCCCCGCACGCCAGGTCGCCGGTTTCGGCCCGGGCTTCCTGGCCCTGCCGGCGGTGGCGGTGGCCGAGTGCGTCGACCAGATGCCCGGGCTCGCGGGGCAGGCGCAGATCAAGTGGACCAACGACGTGCTGGTGGACGGGGCCAAGGTCTCCGGCGTGTTGACCCACCTGCAGGCCATGGGCAGCACGGTCACCGGCGTGGTGCTGGGCATCGGCCTGAACGTCGAGACCCGGCCGGACGTGGCGCCCAGTCCGTTCGTGCCGGAGGTCGCCTGCCTGGACGGGTTGGCCGGCGGGCCGGTCCGCCTGCCCGGGGTCCTGGCGGCGCTGGTCGGCTGCCTGGAGCGGAACTACGCGCTGCTCGTCGGCGGCGGCTGGCGGGACCTGGTGGGCCGCTACCGCGCCCGGTCCGTGGTGATCGGCCGCCGGGTGCGGATCGTGGCCGACAGCGGCCCCGAAGCGGGCCAGACGGTGGCCGCCGGCCTGGTGGAGAGCATCGAGGACGACCTGTCGCTGCGGCTGCGGGGACGACCCGAGCCGATCCGCCATGGGCAGTTGGTCCTGGAGCCCTGATCTGGTACAGTAAGGCAGCAAGTCCAAGGCGACCAACAACCTCCTCTATTGACCACCGCCCCGGACAAGGAGCGTGCGGCCATGGAATCCCCCAACCTCCTGACCACCTGCGCCGCGGCTTTCCTGGCCGTGTTCGCCCTGCTGGCCCTGCTGGCGGTGGTGATGCGGCTGATCCTGGTCGTATTCCCGGCCCGGCCCGCTGCCCTGCCCGCGACGGACGCCGCCGTGTACGCGGCGATCGCGTCGGCGGTCCACACCCTCTATCCCGGTGCGTCCGTGACGAAGCTGGAGGAAATCCGATGATGTTCACCGAGAAGAAGCAGAAGGTCCGCGTCATGTTCACCCCGTTCCGCGACGGGCTGCAGAGCGCGTTCGGGGGCAAGGTCCGCCTGCAGGACTTCCTGCCGGCCATGGCGTGGTCGGCCAAGGAGGCGGGCATCACCCACTTCGAGTTCGGCGGCGGCGCCCGCTACCAGGCGCCGTTCTTCTATCTCGGCGAGGATCCCTTCGCCACGATGCAGGCCATCCGCGACGCCGTCGGCCCGGCGGCGGACCTGCAGATCCTGACGCGCTCCGTCTCGGGCGTGACGCTGACCACCCAGTCGCTGGAGGCCCTGGACCTGCAGGCCAGGCTGATGAAACAGTACGGCACCACCTGGGACCGCAACTTCGACTACATGAACGACGTGCAGAACCTCATCAAGACCGGCAAGCCCATCGTCGACGCCGGCATGCACCACCAGGTCTGCGTAGCCCTGATGGGCCTGCCCTTCCGCTCGGACACCGTGCACACGGCCGGGTTCTACGTCGGCATCGCGAAGAAGCTGCTGGACTCGGGCCTGCACATCGACTCCATCTGCATGAAGGACGCCTCCGGCACCACCGACCCGCGCACCTGCTACGAGACGGCCAAGGGGCTCAGGAAGATCATGCCGCCGGAGATGCCCCTGTGGATGCACACCCACGACACCGCCAGCACGGCGGTGGCCTGCTACATGGCCGGCATCGAGGGCGGGGTCGACGGCGTCGACCTGTCGGTGCGCCCGTTGGCCAGCGGCACGGTGCAGCCGGACGTGCGCTCGATGGCGCACGGGCTCAAGGGCACCGGCTGGGAGCTGGACCTGGACGTCGCGAAGATGCAGCCCATCGAGGACATGCTGACCGAGTCCATGAAGGACTACGCCTTCAACCCCACCACCACGACGCCCGACGCCCGCGTCGTCGGCTTCCCCATGCCCGGCGGCGCCATCGGCCCGAACGTGCACATGATGGTCAAGGCCGGCGTGTTCGACCGCTACAGCGAGGTGCTGGCCGAATTCCCGGTGGTGGTGGAGGCGGGCGGCGCCTGGACCTCGGTCACCCCCGGCAGCCAGCAGTACTGGCTGCAGGCCTTCAACAACGTCATCTACGGCCGCTGGGAGAAGATCGAGTCGGGCTACGGCCGCGCCGTGCTGGGGTACTTCGGCCAGCCGCCCCTGGCGCCGGACCCGGCGGTGGTCAAGAAGGCCAGCGAGCAGCTGAAGCTCGAGCCCTTCGCCGGCGACCCGCTGGAAGCCGCGCCGAAGAACATCGAGATCGCCACCCAGGAGCTGAAGAACCGCAACCTGCCGGTCAACGACCGCAACGTCTTTCTGGTGGTCTCGTCCATCGTCCCGGGCAAGAACATGGAGACCAACGAGGGCATCCGCTTCCTCGAGGGCCGGGCCAAGATCGACATCCCGCTGGTGAAGAAGGCCGAGCCCCAGGCCGCGGCCCCCAGCAGGAAGGTCAGCGGCCGCCCCAGCAGCGGGCGGAAATCCGTCAGCACGCCCACGCC
>JACZKN010000318.1 GCA_014859985.1 Candidatus Krumholzibacteriia bacterium
GCCGGGAGCCGTGGCCGTGGCCGGGGCCCACGGCCGCCAGTCGCCGCCGGGCACCTTGGCCGCCCAGAAGGCCGGCACGCCCCGACCCAGGGCCAGGGACCAGGCCGTGGTCTCGTACAGCCGGCTGCCCTTGCCCTTCTCCAGGTACTCGCGCTCGTCCTGGAAGAAGACCGTCTCCATGGGCACGTGGGGATCCAGCAGCGCCCGGGCCAGGGCGCCCGACGGCTGATCCAGGCGCACCAGCAGGGTGCCGGCCGGCAGCGTCCGTTTGCCCCGTTCGCCGGTGCGGCCGTCCACCAGGTCGGCGGCGTCGGTGGCGGCCGCCAGCTGGTGCACTTCGATGCCCTGATCCGCCAGCAGCCGGGCCAAGCCGGCAGTGCGCTCCGGTTGGCGGGGCTCCGGAGGAAACACCCAGGCTCTCGAAGTTCCGCTGCGGCCGGCCTCCGCTATGGCTCCGCGGGCTGCCGCATGGTCGGTGAGCACCTCGGCGCCATGGGCGAGCAGGGTCTCCAGGTTGGCGATGGACGAGGTCAGCTGGTGGTCGACCGCTTGGCCGAAGCTGCGCACGGTGCCGCCACGCTGCTTGACCATGGTGCCGGTGGTGCGGGACATCTCGTAGAGGATGCCCACCGAGCCCAGGTAGCGGGCCCACGACGAGCCGTAGCCCGGGAAGAATTCCTCGTTCCACTCGCCGGAGAAATAGGGGTACCCGCGGGCGTCCAAAGCCGCGGCCTGGTCGGCGGAGAAGGGCAGCGCCCACTTCTGCGTATTGGCCGGCAGCAGAGGATTGAAGGGATGGCGCGCCGGGGGGAAGAGATAGGTGGAGTTGGCGCCCATTTCGTGGCTGTCGACCACCAGCTGGGGCAGCCAGGCGGCGATCTCCGCCGAGCGCCGGCTCTCCGGGTGCACCATGGTGAACCAGTCGCGGTTCAGGTCGAACAGGTAGTGGTTGCCGCGGCCCCAGGGCCATACGGCGCGGTGGGAGAGGTCCTCCTGGTCCGGGTTGGCCGTGCGGTGGGCGAAGGCCGTGGTCTGGGCCAGGTAGCGGGCGCGGCCATCGGGGTTCTCGCAGGGATCGATCAGCACCAGCAGGCCCCGGCGCAGGTCGCGGGCGCGCTCGTCCTCGCCGGCGACCAGCCACCAGGCCAGCAGGGCAGCGGCGTCGGTGCTGCTCAGTTCGTCGCCGTGGATGCCGTAAGCCATCCAGGCCACCGGCTTGTCGCCCGGCGCGGGGGCGGCCCCGGTGCGGGGATCCAGCCGGTCGGCATGGCGCGCCTTGAAACCGTCCAGGTCGGCGATGGTCGCCTCGTCCGAGACCGCCAGGTACACCAGGGGCCGGCCTTCGTGGGTGCGGGCGAACTCCACCAGCCGGGCCCGGGGCGAGGCGGCGGCCAGGGCCTCGAACCAGGCCAGCACCTCCTCGGGGCGCAGCGGCCGCTCCGCGGGCGCGTTGCCCGTGACGTCCGGCAGCGTGGGCAGGTCCGGGGCGAAGACGGCGCCCGGCAGCAGATCTTCCACCGAGGTCGGCGGCACGCCCCGGTTAAGGCCGGTGGGGGCGGCGGTCGCTGCGGCGGCAAGGCCGACCAGGACGAGCATGGTGGCGATACGCAGTGGTGTCGGCATGAGTGGACTCCCGCAACGAAAGTGACCCGGAAGGGGAACGGCGGCGCGGACTATAGCACACCGGCGCCGGCATGGTTGCGCGAAGTTGCAACCATGATCGGCACCGGGAGGGGCCGGACAAGCGAAGGCCCCGGCCTTGCAGCCGGGGCCCTGCTTACCCCGTCATCCGTGACGGGGGTCGGGGGATTGCTGATCAGTACCGTGCCCAGTGCCCCGGGATCCAGCGTGCGGTGCGCGGCCCCGTCCGTTCCCAGTAGCCATCGACCCACACCTTGTGGTGGCGGTCGTTGCGGTGCTTGCCCTTGTGCTTGAAGTGCTTGAAGGCGCGATCGTGGCGCCCGTGGCCGCAGCCGCAGTCGCGCACCACCACGGTGCGGCGCTCGTACGGTTTGGGGATGCTGCACAGGCGCGGGCCGTCGCCCAGGACGATGGTGGCGCGGACGGGCGCCACGTCGACGGAGGCCCGGACCCGGACCGCGGCCTGGGCATCGGCCGTCAGGAACCCGGCAGCAGCGACGATCAGACCGGTCAGGAGGGCGAGGCTCAGGGCGCTCTTGGTGGTCTTGGTCTGGCGTTTCATGGCTCGTTCCTTTCGCCTGATGCCGATGTTGGGATCGGTCTGCCCGGACCATTGCAGGAGCGGTGCCGCAGCGGCTGAGGCCCGCTCAAGCTGTTGTATTTGAATCTAGTAATATGGTGCGGGGATAGTGATGCCACTCCCGGCAGGTGTACTTGGAGGTTCATTCCGTCTGCGCGCGGCGCCGGGTTGTCCTCGGAAGTGGTCGCCAAGAAACGACCCTCCCCGGCCAGGGCAGCCGGGGAGGGTACTCCGCTCCGGCGGCCGCCGCGGCGGCCGCATCCCCCCAAACGGATCAGCGGTCCAGCGTCTTTACCGCGCTCTCCGGACCCTAGGCGCATAACGGTAGGACAGGCGGCCACCCATGGGAATGATCCGCGTCAAGTCGAAAGCGGTATTGTTGGAAAATCCGACTCAGCCCCGCGGCGCATCCCGCTCCACGAGCTGCAGGCCCGCCTCGTCCCGGATGGCGATGCGCCGACGGTCCAGGCTGATCAGGCCCTGGGCGGCGAACTCGGCCAGGGTGCGCGACAACGTCTCCGGGGTCGTCCCCACCATCTGGGCGATCTCCTTGCGCTTGAGGCGCACCCGGGGGAGGGGGGCCCAGTCGTCGCCGGCGACGCGGCGGCCGTGCAGCAGCAGCAGGACGTCGGCGATGCGCCGCTTGACCGGGCGCCGGGTCAGCACCATCAGCATGTCCTCGGAATAGCGCAGTTCCCGCGCCAGGCGGGTCAGGACCGCCAGCGCGAAGGGTGGCGACGCCTGCAGGAGCTCGAGGATCGTCGCGGCGGGGTAGGTGGCGGTGCGGACCGGCTCCAGGGCGATGGCGGCGGCGGCGAAGGTGTCGCCCGCCAGCACCGGCCGCAAGCCGAACACGTCCCCCGGTCCCAACAGGCGCAGCACCTGCGGGTCGCCCCGCTCCCCTTCCCGGGTCAGCTTCACCGCGCCCTCGAGGATGCCCGTGACGACCGTCACCGGATCGCCCTCGACGCAGAAGACGTGGCCGCCGTGGTGCTGGTGGACGCGGCGCTCGGCGTCCAGGCGATGCTTCAGATGGGGTTCGAGAGCGCTGAAGATGCCGTCGTCGGCGACGGGGCCGATAACCTGCGGATGGGCCTGCATGGCCGCCTCCTGGTTTGTAGGTGCGAGCGGTCCCTGCGGGTGATGCTCCCCGTCCGGCCCGGACCCGCGATACGGTTCGAACATATCATTACCAAGGTGTTATCATATTCGGCTCCCGGTACGCAATGATTTTACGCCGGCGCAACCGGCCATCGCCTCATCGGATCCCCGCGGACCCACTTCCCGCTGGACAAGCCTGACAGCCGAAGCTAGAATTTTTCCTGGTTCCTGGGGTCCTGAATTCGTGTTGTGGCCCGGCATTTGCCGGGAGAAGAGGTTCCCCGCTCCGGGGAATGGGGTCCGGCACAGGCCGGACTTGTTCGAAGCCCGCGGGGTTGACCGGACTTGGCCGGAAATCCTGGACTGGGCTTGCTTTGGACGGCCAGGCCGTCAAGTGGAGAGAAAACATGAAGAAGCTCTACGTGGGCAACCTGCCCTTCAGCGCGTCCGAGGACGAGCTGAACGAATTGTTCGGCAAGCACGGCAACGTGCACTCGGTGGCGCTGATCAACGATCGTGAGACCGGACGCCCCCGCGGTTTCGCCTTCATCGAGATGGACGATGACGCTGCGATCGCGGCCATGCAGGCCCTGGACGGCTTCGAGCTCGGCGGCCGGACCCTGCGGGTCAACGAGGCTCAGGATCGTCGCGCCGGCGGCG
>JACZKN010000319.1 GCA_014859985.1 Candidatus Krumholzibacteriia bacterium
TGTGCTTTACTGGATCTCATGAAAGACGGCTTCCTTTGACAGGGAATTTGGTGACTTCGCACTCCCATAATCCCATGTCTGAAGCCGTCTTTCAACCTTTTCAGCCCTTTCGAATGCTCGGATTTATGCAATCATGGGGTAAACTCTCCTTCTTCGTTCGTAGTAAACTCCTCGTCCACACCAAGCGCGCGATCTAGATATACTTTCGCCCCGGCGAAAGGAACATGATCCCGGTGACGTACGACCCGAATGGTTACTTGCGTCGAAGGTTCCAAGGCGAACGCCAAAGAAGAGAACAGCAGCCCTACCGCCAGTGCTGAACACCGTGCGTACCTTGCTGCGAACCTTTGCATTACGCGAAGCAGACGATTGCCAACGGCCATTTCACCAATTTGCGTTTGCATGGAGATACTCCAATCTAAGTTGCCCACGATCGAGAACACACGCATCAGTTCAGCGCGTGCATCTCCAATTCCGGCGCCTGCAATACGGACAGTCTGGCACCAACAACGGTGCACTCCTTGTCACTGTCCATAAACACTCCGAACAGTGGATGCACGACTCCCGTGTCAACTTCCTTCCAATTATCGCCGCCATCGCTTGTGATCAACACCGACCCATCAAATTCCACGATGACCCCATGATTGCGGTCAGCAAATGCAACGTCCAACGGGCCTCCACTTGGCGGCCATTCAGGAGCGATCTGCCATTGCCACGATGCCCCACTGTCGACGGTGCGAGCTACGCCGCCAAGCGTGCTGATCGCCGTGCCGACTTGTGCATCGACCATCACAATGGCAACGATAGCATCGGTGGTTTGCAACCATGCCTGCGTCCATGTCTGTCCACCGTCGGACGTATGATAGGTTATCCCGGCTTCCGCCGTGACGATGCCCGTGTCTGGTGTAGCGAAGGCAACATCATTGAAACCGATTCTCATCGGCGAATCCAGGGCCTCCCATGTTTGGCCTGCGTCCTCCGTTCGTCGGACAACACCACCTTCGCCGACGACAACCGCGGTGCTTTCACCCACCACTGCCACACCATTCAAGTTCGCGGACGTACCACAGTCGAGCCTTGTCCAATTCAGACCTTCGTCGGTTGACCGCAACACCACTCCGCCCAGACCGACGATCATCACTAGGTCATCACCCGCAGACGAAACCGCCGTCAGGTCTTCGCCAACGCCGCTTTCTGCGTATCGCCAACTGCGCCCGCCGTCAGTGGACCGGAGGATTATTCCGTGTGTACCGACCGAGTAACCAAGTGCAGGACCAGAGAAAGTTATGTCATTCAGTATCGCGCGACCGCAATATGTCACTTCACGCCAGGTACTCCCAGCGTCAGTGGTTTCTGCGATTCCCCCAGCCGTCACGATTGCGGTGAGTTCATCAAGAAAGTCGATTGACAGAACAGCGTTGAAGGTCGGTCCTTCTCGACGCTCCCAGTCCACGCCGCCGTTTATCGTCCATAGCACTGTTCCCTCGCCGCCACCAATCGCGCCGCTGCTGTCGTCATGAAACGCAACGGTGTACAAAGTGGAGGTCGTCCCGCTGTTGACCCCGCGCCATGTCCGACCCCCATCCCCCGTCCCCAATATGACTCCGCCTGAACCCACGGCGTATCCGACCAGCGAGTCCCTGAAACCGACGCCGAATAGATGTTCAGTCGTATTGGCGTACTGTGTGGTCCATGACTGTCCACCATCTTCGGTCAGAAGAATCGTACCATCCCCGCCGACGACAACACCATGGAATCGATCCGTATAGGCAACCCACTCCAGGATCGCGGTAGTTCCACTTTCCATCTTCTGCCAGGACCTGCCTCCGTCATAGGATTGCAGAATGGTACCAGCGTCCCCGATAGCCGCACCGAAATCGCTATCAACGAATTCGACGCAGGCGAGGGTCTCTTCGGTTCTGCTGTCCACCGACGACCAGCGTACTCCTCCGTCCATCGTGCGAATGATCGTGCCATCCCTTCCCACCGCGGTGCCGGTTCGTTCATCGGTGAAGCCTAGATCCCAGATCAGCGCCTGCTCTGCGTTGTCACATATCATCCATGATTCCCCGCCGTCAATGGTCCGAAGGACCCTGCCAGCATATCCTACCGCGTAACCGACCCGGTTGTTAACCATTTGGCTCCGGGTAAGGTAATCACCCGTTGGGAGGGGATGCCTCCATAGCCACCCCGAAGTTTCCGGCATGGGTGTAGGTGGCGATGCAGGGTCGCTGGTGCAGGCGGTGATCGCGGCCGCCATCATGACCACCAAGGCGCAATGTGGGAGGATACGCCCACGGCGACCTCGAGGACCGACCCGTCCGTCGTCGAGCCTCGGTATTTCGGACTCCGCAATCCGCGGACGCATTCGCGGCCTGTCCGTGTCTGCGGCAACGCCGCACCATACCAGCAGCACCCGAGCCAACCCCGGTGACCGGCCAAATCCGCACGCACGCGTAGTTTTCATCGAAATTGCCGTTCCCATTCCGCGCAGTGGTGCCAGCGCAGCCCCATGGGGCGTTGCTCTATCTTCAGCCGACGAGGCTCGTCCGCCATCGTCTGGCACGACTCAGTCCTTCAGTCTCACAACCACCGGCGGGAACGGACAGCTGCGGTTCCCCGCCGTCCGCTCGCTGCTGGCACCGCCAGTGGCTTAGCTCCGTTCGCCCGAGACGCCCCTGTGCTATGACAATGCAGGTATGTCGAGTTGGTTGCACGGGATTTGAAAGAGTTCTTCCATCTCCACCCTGCGGCTCGGCTAAGCGACTGTGGGAATACCAGATACGCCGTTATCCTATTTTTTGATCTTCTCTTCTGCGTTACCTCCCGGAGGGTTGTCGAACCAATCCCCCGGTCCTGGGACGCCGGTCGTCGTTAAGAAGCGAGGGCCGGCTTTTCAATAGGCGCGGGCCAGATTGCGCGCTCCCCTCCCCCCCTATCAGATGTACTCCACCACCCCGATCCGCCGCCGAAACGCCCCGTAGAGGTGGTCAAACGCATGGGCGTAGCGGTAGAAGTCCAGCGCCCCGGTCTCGGTCCAGCGGTACTTGAGATCGCCGGATGTCAGGTCCCGGACCCGGCTGGGGGCCTTGACCTGGGCGTAGAACTCGCCGTTGTCGATAGTGGAAGCGTCCTTCGGCAGCCACCACCGGCCTTCTCTGATCTCGTCGTATGCGGAGTTCAGCAGAAACGTGCGGTCGACGGTCACCGTGCCGGTCCACTTCGGCCAGTCGGGCTTGGACGCCCCGTCATTTAGGAGGTCAGCGATGTACACGTGGCCGTGGTGCGGTTCCTTGCGCCAGCGCTGGACCAAGTGGGGTTCGGGCTGGGCGGAGATGATGCAGCCCAGCACGTTGTACTGGTCCATCAGCTGTGGATGATAGTTACAAAGTCGCCCCTACAGCGCTCTCGCAAACGACTGCGGCCCAACGAGTACACGTTTGATGTGGTCGAGATTCCGACAACCGCAGGGTCTGAGCACCGCAGAATTCCTCAGACTCAGACTGGTTCAGACAAAAACCGGCGGCCGTTCTGTTAACCGCTGGCGATTCAGACAGGCGCGCCCAAGCACCCCCACCCACACAAAACCCTTTGCCCCACCGTCTTATAGCAACGAAAAAAGCAGGCGCAATGCACCTGCCCACTTTTCCCTATTTGAAAAACTTGGCTCCCCGCGTGGGACGATAAAGTGGAAAGTGGAAACAGACCGGGCTTCGGCGCCAATTGGCTCAGCTGTAACGGGTTACTGAACCCGCACTCCCGTCCGGCCGTCCAAGACGCTCCCGAAAACGCAGACTGCCCGGTAATCGAGTCCTCGCCCCACCCCCACCCCGCCCCTCAGCGGCCCAGGAACAGGGCCTTGAGGCCGCCCAGGGACTTCTTCTCCGTCGGGATAGGAGCCTCTGCAATCGGCTCGAAATCCACCGTGCATTCGACTAGGCCCCCCGGTGGCCACATCACGTCGTTCCCGTCGTGAATCCACGCCGCAATGCTATCCCGGTCGGTCGTGCCCCACCAGTTGCCGGTCATGTCGAGATGGTAGTCCTCCGGGCCGGTGTGGGTGATAATCTCGACCGCTAAGCCTGTGCCCCTCAAGATGTGGTTTCCGCGAATCGTGTGAGGAAGGCCGCGCGAGAATAGCTGCAAGACAGGGAACGGGCCAGTAGCCTGAAAGACATTTCCCTCCGCGGTAAACCCCTCGGAATTGCTATACAAACAGAATCCCGCTGTTGTGACATGATTGCGAAGAATCTCCGGATACGCTGCTGAAGTCATGTAGATTGGCCGCAGTAGACCCCAACTTTGCAAAACCATCCTGATCAAGCCGCCTGTTCCAGCCCCCGCATGATCCGGTCGTAGTCCGCCCGCACCGCCTCGTTCCCGCTCATCGTCAACGTCAGCGCACCATCCGGACGGTGGAGCCGGCCGGC
>JACZKN010000320.1 GCA_014859985.1 Candidatus Krumholzibacteriia bacterium
CGCCGCCGGCCGCGCCTTCGTCGACGGCGAGGGCCTCGACGGCGCGGCCATCGCCCGCGCCGTCGAGGCCCTCGGCTTCACCGCCGGCTTCGGCCGCGGTCCCTAGGGCGGCTCCGCCCGGCCCGGACCTTCATGAACGGCCCGGGCTAGCCGTCCTTGAGGGAGAGGGAGATGCGCCGCCGCTGGCGGTCCACCTCCAGCACGCGCGCGGTCACCTGCTGGCCCACCTTCACCACCTCGCCCGGATCGCGCACGAAGCGGTCGGCCAGCTGGCTGATGTGGGCCAGCCCGTCCTGGTGCACGCCCACGTCGATGAAGGCGCCGAAGGCGGTCACATTGGTGACGATGCCCGGCAGCCGCATGCCTTCCTGGACGTCCTCCAGGGACTCGATCCCCTCGGCGAAGCTGAAGATCTCGAAGCGGGCCCGGGGGTCGCGGCCCGGCTTGGCCAGCTCGTCCAGGATGTCCCGCAGGGTGGGCAGGCCGACGCGGTCGGTGGCGTAGCGCTCGAGGCGCAGCTGTTTCGTGGCCCCGGCGTCGCCCACCAGGGCGGCCACCGGCCGGCCCAGGTCGCGGGCCATGGCCTCGACCACGCCGTAGCTCTCCGGGTGCACGGCGCTGGCGTCCAGGGGGTTGGCCGCGCCGCGCACCCGCAGGAAGCCCGCGGCCTGCTCGTAGGCCTTGGGGCCCAGGCGCGGCACCTCCAGCAGCTGCGCGCGTCCCGGGAACGGACCCTGGGCGCTGCGGTGGGCCACGATGTTCGCCGCCAGCTGCGGGCCCAGGCCCGAGACGTAGGCCAGCAGCGGGGCGCTGGCCGTGTTCAGGTCCACGCCCACGGCGTTGACGCAGCTGGTGACCGTGTCGTCCAGGGACCGCTTGAGCGCCCGCTGGTCCACGTCGTGCTGGTACTGGCCCACGCCGATGCTCTTGGGGTCGATCTTCACCAGCTCGGCCAGGGGGTCCATCAGCCGGCGCCCGATGGACACGGCGCCGCGCACGGTGAGGTCGTGGTCGGGGAACTCGGACCGCGCCGTCTCGCTGGCCGAGTAGACCGAGGCGCCGGCCTCGTTGACCATCACCACCGGCAGGGCCGCGGGCAGGCCCAGGCCGCGCACCCAGCGCTCGGTCTCCCGGCCGGCGGTGCCGTTGCCGATGGCGACGGCCTCGACGTCGTGGGTCTTGACCAGGCGCAGCACCGCGGCGCCGGCTTCGCTCACCCGCGAACCGCCGGTGTGGGGGTAGACCGTGTCGTGGACGAGCAGGTCGCCCTGCCGGTCCAGCACCACCAGTTTGCAACCGGTGCGAAAGCCCGGGTCCAGGGCCAGCACCCGCCCGGGGCCCAGGGGCGCGGCCAGCAGCAGCTGGCGCAGGTTGGCCGCGAACACGGCGATGGCCTCCTGGTCCGCGCGCTTCTTCAGCTCCAGGCGCACCTCCGTCTCCATGGCCACCGAGAGCAACCGCTTCCAGCCGTCGCCGGCAGCCTCCCGCACCTGGGCCGCCGCCGCGGTGCGGTTGCGGCAGTAGGCGGGCTCGATCACCCGGAGCGCCGTCTCGTCCGGCAGCACCACGCGCATGGCCAGGATCTTCTCCTTCTCGCCGCGGCGCATGGCCAGCATGCGATGGCCGGCGACCCGGCGCACCGGTTCCTCCCAGGCGAACCAGTCGCGGTACTTGGCTCCCTCGTCCGCCTTGCCCGTGAGCACGCGGCTGGTGACCGTGCCCTGCGCGAAGTAGAGGGTGCGCAGGGCGGCGCGGACGGCGGCGTCCTCGCTCACGGTCTCGGCCACGATGTCCCGGGCCCCGGCCAGGGCGTCCGCGGCGGTCGTCACCTCCTTTGCCGGATCGACGAAGGCCGCCGCCCGGACCAGGGGATCCTCGCTCGAGGCCTCCGGCGCCGGCCGGGCGGCCTCGGCCAGGAGCCAGGCGGCCAGCGGTTCGAGCCCCTTCTCCCGGGCCATGGTGGCGCGGGTGCGGCGCTTGGGCCGGTAGGGGAGGTAGGCGTCCTCCAGGGCGGCCATGGTCGCGGCGGCGGTCACCTGGGCCCGCAGCTCGGGCGTCAGCAGCCGGCGTTCTTCCAGGGACTTCAGGACGGCCGTGCGCCGCTTGTCCAGCTCGGCCAGCTGTTCCAGCCGATCGCGGACCGCCGTGACCTGGACCTCGTCCAGGCTGCCGGTGGCCTCCTTGCGGTAGCGGCTGATGAAAGGCACGGTGGCGCCCTCGGCCAGCAGCCGGGCCGCTGCGGTGACGGCGGCCGGTGCGAGGTCCAGTTCGCGGGCGATGATCTCGGTGTGGGTCAAGGCGCGGGTCCTTCCCTGGCGCCGCGGCGGCGGCCCCGCGGCACGGTCCTTCCCGGGTGTGCCGGACGGGCACGGCGAAGGGGCATGATGGATCGCGGGAAACGGGATTGCAACCCCGGCGGGCGGCCGCGGCCTCGCTGCGGACCATCGTGGCTGGTCCGGCTAGTCGTCCGGCATGTTGCCCTCGCCCAGGGGCAGCAGCACGACGCCGGTCGTGCGCAGGCGGGCGATGCGCGGCTTGAGCACGGAGGCGCGGACCGCGAGCTTCTGGTCGCCCAGTTGGATCGTGGTGCCCGACCATACCTCGTGGAACATGACGATCTCGGCCACGCCTTCGGCGGCGGCGGCGGATTCCAGATCCTCCACCGTGCGCAGGGCCTCGGCGTGGACCTCCGTCAGGCGCTGCAGCTTGTTGCGCAGGACCGCGATGGCCGTCTTCTGCGCATCGCCGAGGCGCGGCCCGGCGGCGCCGGCTTGGCGGATGGCCTCGGTCACGCGCTGGCGGGCGGCCAGCGCCTTGCGGGCGCGCTCGCGCACCACGCC
>JACZKN010000321.1 GCA_014859985.1 Candidatus Krumholzibacteriia bacterium
CGTGCTACCTTCCCGCCCCACCCTCGCCGCGAAGGAGCCGGCCCCGTGCCCATCGACCAGTCCCTGCTGGAGATCCACACCCACGCTGCCGCGGCCTACCGGCCCCTGGTGGACTACGGCGCGTGGCGCGTCGCCCTGCTCAACGATTGCGACGAACTGCTGCCGCAGAACCTGACCCGCATGCAGCGCCACGACGAGACCGACGAGGTGTTCGTGCTGCTGCGCGGCCGCTGCATCCTGTTCGTGGCCGACGGCGACGACCGCGCCGAGGTGGTCCACGCCCAGGACCTGGAGCCGGGCACGGTGTACAACGTCAAGCGCGGGGTCTGGCATACCCACACCCTCGCGCCCGGCACGTCGGTGCTGGTGGTGGAGAACCGGGACACGACCTGCGGCAACTCGCCGTTCTGCGACCTGGATACGGCGCAACAAGTAGCGCTGCAGGCCCAGGTGGCACGGCTGTGGCCGGAGGCGACGTAGCCCGCGGCCCGAAAATCCTTTGCCGCGTCCGCGGCCGCCTGTAGGTTCGCCCTGCGCCCTGCGTACGGCGAACTGCGGCCGCGCCCACACAGTCGGGAGTTCCCATGGCCAAGGTGTCCGCCATCCTCGTCTGCCAGAACGCCGAGCAGGACGTCGACCGCTGCCTGGGCAGCGTGCGCTGGGCCGACGAGATCGTCGTCATCGACTCGTTCAGCACCGACCGCACGGTCGAGCTCGCGCGCAGGCATACCGACCGCATCTTCCAGCACGAGTACCCGGGCTACAGCCGCCAGGTGGAGCGGGCCGCGGGGTACTGCAGCGGCGACTGGCTGTTCGTCATCGACTCGGACGAGGAGTGTTCGCCCGAACTGGCGACGCGGGCCCGGGCCGTCGCCGACGCCGACGCCGGGGCTCCCGGCGCGCCGGTGGGCTACGAGGTGCTGCGCCGCGTGCAGGCCTTCGGCAAGTGGATCGACCACGGCGGCTGGTACCCCGATTACAAGCTGCGCTTCTTCCGCCGCGACGCCATGCGCTGCGAGCACCAGGAGGTGCACGGGGCCTTCAAGGTGGAGGGCCCGGTCGTGCGCCTGCAGGAGCAGCTCTACCACTACACCTACGAGACCGTCTATTCCTACCTGCAGCGGCTGAACAACTACTCGTCGCTGCAGGTGGCCAACAAGCTGAAGTCCCGACCGGGCATCCGGGCCTCGTGGGCCAGGATCGTCTTCAGCCCGGTCTCCCACTTCTGGCGCATGCTCGTGGTCAAGGGCGGCTGGAAGGACGGCTACCACGGCCTGGCCCTGGCCGTGCTGGACGCCATGGTCGCGGCGGCGCTCTACGTGAAGCTCTGGGAGTACCGGATGCGCGAAGCCGAGGGCCAGGGCAAGCTGCCGCCCATCTGGAACGACGAGATCAACGCGGCGAAGCGGAAGTTCTAGCCCGGGCGCCGGCTAGTCGTCCCCTCGCAGGTAATCCCCCAGCAGCCCCCGGCTGTGCTCGGCCTCGTGGCAATCGATGCACAGGTTCTCCCAGTTGGAGCCGTTGGCGGGGTTGTTCTTGTCGTTGCCGTCGATGTGGTGGACGGTCAGCTGGCGCCGGTTCTCCCAGGTGAACTCGCGGGCGCACTTGGCGCAGATCAGGCCGTGCAGGGCGAGCGACCGCTCGCGGTAGTTGGCGTCGGGCGAGCCGTCGCGCCGCAGCTGCTTGACCCCCTTGGCGATCTCCTCGCGGGTGGGCAGGTGGTCGGGCTTGGGCCGGCCGGCCTTGCGGTTGTAGGGGTTGCGGGGGGACATGGCGCCTCCTGGGGGTGGCTCGGACCTCGCCAACCATGATAGCATGCCCGGGATGCACCGCCACGGGAGGTCCCACGTGCGTGACGAGCGCAGGATCCGCCTGGCCTGGGCCAGCGACATCCACCTGGACCACGCCGATCCGGAGGCGGCCGCCGCGCTCTGCCGCCGCGTGCGCGCCAGCGGGGCGAGCGCGCTGCTGCTGGGCGGGGACATCTCCGTGGCGCCCGCTCTCGTCGCCGACCTCGAGCTGCTGGCGGACGCGGCCGGACTGCCCATCCGCTTCGTGCTGGGCAACCACGACTACTACGGCGGCTCGGTGACGGCGGTGCGGCAGCACCTGGCGGCCCTGGACGATCCGCGCCTGGACTGGCTCGACGGCACGGGCTGGCGCGAACTGGCCCCCGGCGTGGGCCTGGTG
>JACZKN010000322.1 GCA_014859985.1 Candidatus Krumholzibacteriia bacterium
GGCCTGGCTGGCGCTGGGCCGCGGCGGAGGCGGCGCGGAGCAGCCCGTCATGCACCTGGCCATGCCCGCGCCGGCAGCCGCGGTTTTCGCCGTCAGCGGCTCCTACCCGGGCCTGCCGGTCGTGTCGCCCACCGGCCGGCACATCGTGTTCAGCGCCAAGTCCGGCGAAGGCTCCGTGCAGCTGTTCGTGCGCGCCATGGATTCCGGGCGGGCCGTGGCCCTGGACGGGACCGCCAATGCCCAGTACCCCTTCTGGTCGCCGGACGGCCAGTGGATCGCCTTCTTCGACCGCACCGAGGGGCTCAAGAAGGTCCCCGTCGGCGGGGGCCCGACCCAGACCATCTGCGCCGCCGGCAACGGCAAGGGCGGCACCTGGAACGAGGCCGGCCAGATCGTCTTCGCTCCCGAGTACAACGCGTCCCTGCAGGTGGTGGCCGCCGTCGGCGGCCAGCCCCGCACGGCCACCGCGGTGGAGCAGGACGAGGGCTTCGACTCGCACCGCCATCCCCAGTTCCTGCCGGACGGGCACCACTTCCTGTACATGGCCCGGGGCGTGGGCGGCCGCGACTCGGAACTGCGCCTGGGCAACCTCGACGGCGGCCCGCCGCGGATGATCATGAAGCTCGCGAACATGGCGCAGTACGCCTCCGGCCACCTGCTCTTCTTGAACCAGCAGACGCTGATGGCCCAGCCCTTCGACGCCACGAGCGGCACGCTCAGCGGCACGGCGGTGCCGGTGGCCGAGGACGTGATGATCATGGCCGGGGCGGCCAAGGGGGCGTTCGCCGCCTCGGACGAGGGCACCCTGATCTACCTGCGCGGCAAGGCGGAGACCGATGCCAGCCTGTCCTGGCTCGATCGCAAGGGCAACGATCTGGGCGCCGTCGGCGATCGGGGCGCCTACGATTCGGTCGTGCTGTCGCCCGACGGGCGGCGCGCCGTGCTGACGGTCTCCGACCGCACGGCCGGCACCAACGACCTGTGGGTCATGGAGATCGAGCGGAACTTCCGGACGCGGCTGACCAACCACCCGGCCGATGAGGCCTACCCGGTGTGGCAGCCCGACGGCCGGGCCGTGTTCTTCGTGTCCGACCGCACGGGCAAGTTCAGCGTCTACCGCCGGGAGATCGGCGGCACGGGCGAGGCCGAGCTGGTGCTGGAGGCGCCGACGGCGATCCTGCTGTGGGCCTGCTCCCCCGACGGCCGCACGCTGCTCTATTCCATCGGCGGCGAGAACACGGGCCTGGACCTCTGGGCCGCCGACCTCACGGGCCAGGCCGAGCCGCGCCTGCTGCGCCGCAGCCCGGAGGACGACGGCGCGGCGCGCTTCTCCCCCGACGGCCGCTGGATCTCCTACTGGTCCGACGAATCGGGCAGCGGGCAGACCTACCTGGCGCCCTGGCCGCAGCTGACACCCGTCTCCCAGGTCTCGACCACCACCGGGACCTGGTCGTACTGGCGCAGCAGCGGGCGCGAGCTCGTCTTCCAGGAGGAGGGCGGGCGCCTCCAGGCCGCGGCCCTGACCTTCACCGGTGACGAGGTGCGCATCGGCGTCCCGGTGACGCTGTTCGACCACGCCCCCGTCCAGCTGGAAGGCCCCTGGCTGGACATGACCGGCGACGGCGAGCGCTTCCTGGCCATCAGCTCGGTGGCCTCGGATCCGCCCGCCTTCTGCGACGTGGTGATCGGCTGGCCGCGGAGGCTGCTGCGATGATCGGCCGCCGCTTCGCCCACTACGAGATCATCGAGAAGATCGGCCAGGGCGGCATGGGCGAGGTCTTCCGCGCCCGCGACACCCGCCTCGAGCGCGACGTGGCGCTGAAATTCCTGCCGCCGGAATTCGCGGCCGATCCCGAGCGCCTGGCCCGCTTCCGCAACGAGGCCAAGACGCTGGCGGTGCTGAACCACCCCAACATCGCCGCCATCTTCGGCCTCGAGGAAGCCGACGGCAAACCGTTCCTGGCCATGGAGTACGTGGGCGGCGAGGAGGTGGCCCAGCGCGTGCGCCGCGGCCCCCTGGAGCGGGACGAAGCCCTCGAGTTGGCCCGCCAGTTCGCCGAGGGGCTGGAAGCCGCCCACGAGCGCGGCATCGTCCACCGCGACCTCAAGCCGGCCAACCTGAAGATCACGCCCGAAGGGCAGCTGAAGATCCTGGACTTCGGCCTGGCCCGCGCCTTCGTCGAGGAGACGGGCGAGTCCGGTAGCATGCTCGATTCGCCCACCCTGACGGCGGCCCTGACCCAGAAGGGCGTCATCCTGGGCACGGCCGCCTACATGAGCCCCGAGCAGGCCCGCGGCCGCAAGGTCGACCACCGCGCCGACATCTGGGCCTTCGGCGCCATCCTCTACGAGATGCTCGGCGGGCAGCGCCTGTTCACGGGCGAGACCATCAGCGACACGGTGGCCGCGGTGCTGCGGGCGGACCTGGACCTGGCCGCGCTGCCCCGGGACACGCCGGCCGGCGTGCGCCGGCTGCTGCTGCGCTGCCTGGAGCGGGAC
>JACZKN010000323.1 GCA_014859985.1 Candidatus Krumholzibacteriia bacterium
CCACCGCCGGTGCCCCGCCGCCGCGGGCGGTGGTGGTGGCGCCGCGGATCATCCCCCTGGCGGGTCCCCTGGAAGATCCCGCGGCCGAGGTCTCGGGCATGACCTGGCACGGCGACACCCTGGTCATCCTGCCCCAGGACCCGGACCTGTTCGCCCCCGGCGACACCCTGGGCTTCTTCACCCTCGCCGGGACGGGGATCCGCGCCTGGCTGGACGGCGGCGGCGGGGTGCTCGAGCCGCGGCTGGTCCCCTGCGTGGCGCCCGGCCTGGCGCGCATCGTGCGCGGCTTCGACGGCCTGGAGGCCACGGGCATGATCGGCAACCGCTGCTACCTGACCGTCGAGGCCAAGCAGGACACGGTCATGGCCGGGTACCTGGTGTGCGGCGAGTACGACCTGCGCCAGGGCATGGTGTTCATGGACATGACCCGGCTGACGGCCATCCCGCTGGGCATCAACATCTTCAACGTGGCCGAGGAGGCGCTCGTCATCGACGGCCGCCGCGTCATCACCATGAGCGAGGCCAACGGCGCCAACGTCAACCCGGAACCGCGGGCCAAGGTCTTCGCCGAAGACCTCGACTACCTGGGCTCGCTGCCCTTCCCGCAGATCGAGTACCGGGTGACCGACGCCACCGCCCTGGACGCCCGCCGCCGCTTCTGGGTGATCAACTACTTCTACCCGCCGGACGCCGCCCGGTTGTTCCCGGCGCCGGACCCGGAGGTCGCCCGCCACGGCGCCCCGGACTGGCTGACGCCCACAACCTGCATCGAGCGGCTGCTCGAGCTGGAACTGACGCCGGACGACCGCATCGTCCGCACCGATACGCCGCCCATCTGGCTGCAACCGCGCACCGACGGGCAGTGCCGCAACTGGGAGGCCCTGGTCCGCCTGGACGACCGCGGCTTCCTGCTGATGACCGACAAGTACCCCGGGACGCTGCTGGCTTTCGTGCCGCTGCCGGACCTGGACTGAACCCGAGGAGGGCCGCCATGGCCATCGAGAACGTCGTGATCGTGATCAACAACAACGGCATGGGTGTCGCCGAGAAGATGCTCTCCCGCAAGCTGGCCCGCACCTACCTGGGGGTGCTGGACGCGGCGGACATGCTGCCGCGCGCGGTCTGCCTCTACGCCGAAGGCGTGAAGCTGGCCGTCAAGGGCTCCAACGTGCTCGAGGAGTTCGAGGCGCTGACGGCCAAGGGGGTCGATCTGCTGGTCTGCACCACCTGCCTGAACCACTTCGGGCTGATGGGCGACCTGCAGGCGGGGCGGGCGGTGGGGATGAAGGAGATGGTGGAGGCGCAGTGGGGGGCTGCGAAGGTGATCACCCTCTAGGTGGCCGTGCCCACATCCGTGCCCGGGGGCGGCGGCCGGTGCCATCCGTGGCACCGGCCGCCTCGGCTTCCGGGCCGCTTCGCCATCCATGGCTACGCGGCCCTCCAGACGCCCCGGGCACGGATGTGGGCACGGCCACCTAGAGGGTGATCACCGCAATGTCGTCGAGGGCTGGGGGTTGTCGGCGCGGGGGCGGGTTGGTTCGGATCCGAACCGACAAGAGGAAATTGGGATGTGCATCGCGCGAGGACCGCAGGGATATCGGTTTATCGCAGCAGAGGACAGCTACCCTGGCAGCAGGAACTCGCCGTCCCGCATGATCACCTGCGGCGCGCCACCGCCCGCCGGCACCACCGTGATCGTCGGCCGCGTGATCAGGTAGTCGACGTGCACCGAAGAGCGCGACCGGCCGCCGGGCATGCCCTCGTTGTCGCCGAAGGCGAGGTGGGCGGTGCGGAAGGCCTTCTCGGCCTCGAGGATGCGGTCGGTCAGGCGGGCGCCCGGGTTCAGGCCGATGCCCAGCTCGGCCACGGTGCGGGCGCCGGGGTCGGCATCCAGCAGGCGCAGGACGTTGGCCAGGGTCGGCGCGTGGGCGCAGGCGGCGGCGGTGACGCGGCCGCCGGCCACGGTGAAGGTCAGCGGCGCGGGCACCGTCCCATAGGAACCGTAGCAGCCGTCGACCACCAGGACGCCGTCGGCGCCGGTCTCCACCGGGCAGCAGTAGACCTCGCCGCAGGGCAGGTTCACCCCGGCGCCGGGTACCGCGTGCAGGTCCGAGACCAGGCGGCGGCCGCGGAGGTCCAGCACCAGGTCGGTGCCGGCGGCGGTGGTGACGCGGGCGCTCCCGGCGCCGGCAAAAGCCGCGATCACGCGCTCGGCAAGGGCGCGCATGCGGCCGAAGTCCACGGCCAGGGGCCCGCCGATCATCATGTCCGGATCGATGCCGGGGCTGTGCCCGTAGCGGATCACGGTGCTGTCCTCCAGCAGGCGCAGCCACTCCAGGCGGAAGGGCACCTCGCGCACGTCCCCCACGATGGCGTTGATCACGACGGTGCGGTCGGCGGCGAGGTCGGCCAGCTCCGGGGGCAGGGCCAGCAGGGGCCGGCCCTCGACGGGCAGGCGGTGCAGCAC
>JACZKN010000324.1 GCA_014859985.1 Candidatus Krumholzibacteriia bacterium
CCGGCGGCCCGGGCCGTGGCGGACCGGGGGGGCAGGGCGGCGGTGGCGTCGGGATCGAAGGCGGTCGCGGGCGTGGTCACCGCCGTGGGGTCCGCCGGGGGACGCGTGCCGGCCTGGGCCGCGCCGCAGGCGGGGCAGAAACGGTCCGTCGAGGCGACCGGGGTCGCGCATGCGGGGCAGGGCGGCATCGCGCCATGGTATTATGGATCGAGATCGGGCGCGATAGCCGATTGGGACGGGTCAGTCGCCGCCGGCCAGCTCCCGCCGCAGCCAGGCCCGCGCCAGGGCCCAGTCGCGCTTGACCGTGGCGGTACCCAGGCCCAGGGCGGCCGCCGTCTCCGCCACGTCCAGGCCGGCGAACCAGCGGCACTCGACGACCTTCGCCGCCCGCGGATCGAACTCCGCCAGCCGGTCCAGCAGTCCATCCAGGCGGATGATGAAGTCGTCGTCGTGCTCGGCCCCGGGAGCCGCCACCTCCAGGCCCTCGGTCAACGACAGCCGCGCCGCGTCGCCCCCGCGCTTGTGCCGCTTGCGGTCGCGGGCGTGGTTGACCAGGATGCGCCGCATGGCCAGCGAGGCCACCCCCAGGAACTGGCCGCGGCCCTGCCACTGCACCCGGGTCTGGTCCACCAGCTTGAGGTAGGCCTCGTGCACCAGGGCGGTCGGCGTCAGGGTGTGGCCGGCCCGCTCGCGGCCCAGGTGGCGGCGGGCCAGTTCCTGCAACTCGTCGTAGATCAGCGGCAGCACCCGGTCCAGGGCCGACACGTCGCCGGCCTCGGCCGACACCAGCAGGGCGGTGACCTCGGCCTGCTTCATCGCCCGTCCCCCCGCGCGTCCGCCAGCAGGTCCAGCTGCGCGCGCACCTCCAGCGTGTCCAGGCCCGCCGCCGCGCGGATGGCGTAGGCCTCGCGCAGCAGCGGAGCGGCCTCGTCGCCGCGGCCGCCGGCCAGCAGCACCCGGCCCAGTTCGTAGGCGCCGTCGGCGACGTACGGATGGTCCGGCGGCAGGGCGCCCCGGTCGATGGCCAGGCAGCGCCGCAGGCTCGCGGTGGCCTGTTCCAGGTCGCCGCGCGCCTCGGCCACCAGCCCCAGGTTGTAGTAGCCGGCCGAGACGCTCGCGTGGTCCGGCCCCAGGGTCTCCTCCCAGATGGTGATGGCCTCGGTGAACATGGCCTCGGCCTGCACCAGGTCGCCGCGGTCCCGCAGCAGGCGCGCCAGGTTGTTCAGGGTGTTGGCCACGTAGGGATGGCGCGCGCCCAGCACCTCCCGGCGGATGGACAGCGCTTCGGCGAACAGGCTGTCGGCGGACGCGTTGTCGCCCGTGGCCCAGCGCGCCACCGCCAGGTTGTTCAGGCTCTGGGCGACCTCCACGTGGCGCGGACCCAACAGCCGGCGCCGCAGGCGCAGGCCCTCCTCGATCAGGGGCTCGCCCCGGTCGTACTGGCCCTGCACGTCGTACAGCACGCCCAGGTTGTTGATGCTCTCGGCCGTCTCGCCGTGCTCCTGGCCCAGCACGCGGCGGCGCAGTTCCAGCGCCGCGACGAACAGCGTCTCGGCCTCGGCGTAGGCGCCGCGGTTCTGGTGCAGGGTGGCCAGGTAGTCCAGGCTGCGGGCCACGTCGGGATGGTCGGCGCCCAGCAGCGCGCGCCGCCGGGCCAGGGCGTCGGCCGTGAGCGCCAGCGCCCGGTCGTTCTCGCCCAGGTTGCCGAACAGGCGGCCGTACATGTGCATGATGTCCGCCTGCAGCAGGGGCTCCTGGTCCAGCCGCGCCACCATGGCGTCCTGGCCGCCGATCAGGAAGTCGCGCACGCTCAGGGTGTCGCCCCGCGTGCCCCGCGTCAGCATGGGGTCCGAGACGTCGAACATGTCCACCAGCAGCGCCGTCACCCGCTCGGCGCGGTCGCGCTGCAGGGCCGTCTCCCGGGCCTGCCGGCCGATCCGCGCCGCCTGCCCGGCCATGAGCAGGGCGAAGACCAGGGTGACGGTGAACAGCGCCGTCGCCGCGCCCACCGCCAGCGCGTTGCGCCGGAAGAACTTCGCCGCCCGGTAGCCGGGCGAGCCGGGCCGCGCCGTGATCGGCTGGCCGTCCAGGTGCCGCCGCACGTCCTGGGCCAGGGCCTCCACCGAGCCGAAGCGCTGCTTGGGATCGGCCTGCAGCGCCGTGCCGACGATGGTGTCCAGGTCGCCGCGCAGCCGGCCGGCGAAGCGGGCCGACACCGCGCTGGGACGCGGCGCCGGCTTCTGTCCGAGCGCCCGGGCCAGGGCCGCGGGAGATCGCCCCTGGACCGTGAACGCCGGCTGCTCGGCCAGCAGTTCGAAGAGGATCACGCCCAGGGACCAGACGTCCGCCAGGGTATCGGCGGCCTCGCCGCGCAGCAGCTCCGGCGCGGCGTAGCGCGGGGTCAGCAGGCGCGTCCCGGGCACGGTGACGGTCACCGTCCCGTCTGTCGCGCCCGGATCCAGGAGCTTGGCCACGCCGAAGTCCAGCAGCTGCACCCGCCCGTCGTCCATCACCAGGATGTTGGCCGGCTTCAGGTCACGGTGCACCACGAGGTTGCGGTGGGCGTGCTGCACCGCCGCGCACACGGTCAGGAAGAGCTCGAGCCGCGCCCGCAGCGGCAGTTCGCGCCGCACGCACCAGGTGTCGATGGGCAGGCCGTCGACGAACTCCATCACCAGGTAGGGCCGGCCGTCCGGGGCGACGCCCCCGTCCAGCAGCCGCGCGATGTGGGGATGGTCGAGGTTGGCCAGGATCTGGCGCTCGGTGCGGAAGCGGCCCAGCACCTGCTCGGTGTCCATGCCGCGGCGCACCAGCTTCAGCGCCACCTCCTTGCGGTACTGGTCGTCGGCACGCACGGCGCGGTACACCACGCCCATGCCGCCTGCGCCGACGCGCTCGACGATGCGGTAGGGGCCCACCAGCTCGCCCTCGAGGGGGTCGTCGGGCAGGTCGGCCGCCGCGCCCCAGGTCGGGGGTGCGGCCAGGAAGGCGGGATCGTCGTGGGCATCCAGCAGCGAGGCCACCTCGTCCGCGAGCGCCGGATCCTCCCGGCGCAGCCCAGCCAGCCGCGCGGCCCGTGCGGGCGGCGGCAGGTCGGCCAGATCGCCGAAATGCGCGGAGAGCGTCCGCCAGCGCCCGGGATCCATCGTCCCCTCCTGCCCGCCGGCCCGAGGCGCGGGCCGGAGGGAGCGACGCGCCTATTCCCGGGCCAGGAACTCGCCCTCGATGCCCAACGCCTTGGCGCGGTCCAGCCAGAGCTTCCGGGCCACGGCCCGCATGTCCTCGACGTTGTCCGTCTCGTCGATGATCTCGATGCCGATCAGGGTCTCGAGCACGTCCTCCAGCGTCACCAGCCCGCGCGTCCCCCCGTACTCGTCGATGACGATGGCGATATGCCGCCGGTCCTGCAGCAGGCGTTCCAGCAGCAGGCCCAGCGAGGAGGAATCCGGGAGCGCGAGGATATCGCGCTTCAGCTCCGAGAGCGGCCGGTCATCCTTGCCCTGGGTCATCTGCAGCAGGACGTCGTCCCTGAGGACGAAGCCGGTGATGTCGTCGAGGTCGGTCCGGAAGACCGGGAGGCGGGACAACGGGGTCTGCGTGACGTACTTCAGGGCGGCGGCGACGGTGGTGCTCTCCGGCAGCGCGCAGACCACCGTGCGCGGCGTCATGATGTCGGTGACCTTGAGCGAGCCCAGGCGGAACAGGTTGCGGATGATCCGGGACTCGTTGTCGCGGAGGTGCCCGGACCTCTGGCCGATCCTCGCCATGGCGACGAACTCGTCCCGGCTGAACACGTGCAGGTTCCTGCCGCGCGTGATGGATTTCGTCAGCCGTTCCGAGATCCACACGACGGGATAGAGCACGACGATCAGGAACTGCACGAAATACGCCGTGGGGCCCACGAGCCGCGTCCAGTGGACGGCGCCGATGGTCTTGGGGATGATCTCCGACAGCAGGAGGATCGCCATCGTCATGGCGAACGAGAACAGGCCGAACCAGGCGCTGCCGAACACCACGGCCGCCTTGGCCCCGGCGCCGATCGCCCCGGCCGTGTGGGCGATGGTGTTGAGGGTCAGGATCGCCGCGAGGGACCGGTCCACGTTGTCGTGCTTCAGGCGCTGCAGGAGCGCCGCGCGCTTGGGGCGCTTCTCCCTCGCGTGCTCGATGTAGGACGGGGTCACGCTGAGCAGGACCGCTTCCGCCACCGAACACAGGAACGACAGGCCCAAAGCCAGCAGCACGTACGCCGCCAGCATCAGGACGTCGTTGTCGGTGCCCGTGCCGATGATCGGGTCGCCGGAAGCCCCTCCGGCAGCCGCCTGGGCGATGGAGGCGGGGAACACGCATGCCGAAGTGGCCGGCAACCAGAGGTACCAGTCAGGTCTGCATCTCACGCGGACGGGAAGCCTCCCCCCGGCGGCCGTGCCGGAAATCGCCGGTTCCCTTGCGGAATCGCGGTGAACGCCAATATAGCATCCCCGCCCGTGGTCCCACAAGCCGATCACCGATCAGGTCCGATCCTGCCATTGCCGCCGCAGCAGCCCGTAGATCACCGAATCGGTCACCTCGCCGGCGACGATCCAGCGCTCGCGCAGGAGCCCCTCCCGGGCGAAACCCAGCCGCTCCAGGCAGTGGATCGACGCCGTGTTGCGCGGATCGACGTCGGCCTCGACGCGGTTGAGGTCCAGGTCCGCGAAGCCGAACCGCAGCAGCTCCCCCACCGCCTCGACGGCATAGCCCTGGCCCCAGGCCTCGGGCCCCAGGCCGTAGCCCACCTCGGCGCGGCGGCATTGCCCGGACAGGTTGAACAGGGAGCAGGTACCCAGCAGCGCCCCTTCGGCGCGGCCCACGATGCCCAGGCGCAGGTGCCGGCCGGCGGCCAGGGCTTCCCGGTCGGCCGCGATGAGCTCGACGGCCGTTTCCGGGGTCGCCCACGGCGCCGAACTCCAGTAGCGCATGACCCGCCGGTCGGAAAAGACGGCGAACAGCGCCGCGGCGTCGGCCGGCACCAGGGGGCGCAGGACCAGGCGGGCGGTGGCGAGCCGGACGTCGGCGAATGACTCCATGCGGGCCCTTTGCGGGGACGGGTCCCGGACGCCGGCGTCGGATCGACGTGCCGGCGCGCCCGGCCTGTCCCAACGGGCGGGCAGCGCGATCCTGCGGTATCGGTCCCGGAATGGCCACAGGAATGCGCGGACCTAGTCGCGTCCGCCGGCCGGCTGCGCCTCGACGTCGAACAGCGGCGTGGCCGGCCCCACGATCAGGGGGTCGGGCACGCCGACCACCTGGCGGGCCTTGCCGTCGTAGGGCAGGGTGTGCAGGAAGTGCGCCATGCAGTTGACGCGGGCGCGCTTCTTGTCGTCGGAGCGGATCACGGTCCAGGGGGCCGCGGGCGTGTTGGCGTGGAAGAACATGGCCTTCTTGGCGATGGTGTAGTCGTCCCACCTGCCCAGGGACTGCACGTCCACCGGGCTCAGCTTCCACTGCTTCAGGGGATCGACCCGCCGCGAGGCGAAGCGCCGCCGCTGCTCGTAGCGGCTGACCGAGAACCAGTACTTGAACAGCAGGTGTCCCGACTTGATCAGCATCCATTCGAAGGCCGGGACCGCGGCCAGGAAATCGTGGTACTCCTGGTCGGTGCAGAACCCCATGACCCGCTCGACGCCCGCCCGGTTGTACCAGGAGCGGTCGAACATCACGATCTCGCCCGCCGTCGGCAGGTGCTCCACGTAGCGCTGGAAGTACCACTGCCCCCGCTCGCGCTCGGACGGCTTCTCGAGGGCCACCACCCGCGCGCCGCGGGGGTTGAGGTGCTCCATGAAGCGCTTGATGGTGCCGCCTTTGCCGGCCGCGTCGCGGCCCTCGAAGAGCACGACCACCTTCTGTCCCGTCGCCTTGACCCAGTTCTGCATCTTCAGCAGCTCGATCTGCAGGTCCTGCTTGCGCCGGTCGTACTCGGCCCGCTCCATCTTCACCGCGTACGGGTACCGTCCGCGCGTCGGGTCCCAGGGCGGTACCCGGCGCGGCAGGTCGACGCTGGAGAAATCGAGATCGGGACGCGCGAGCCTGCGGCGCTCGGCAGGCGCCGTGACGCGCGGCTTGGGCGGAGCCAGGACTTTCGAGGCCATCGTTCCTCCTGCGGGGACGGGCGGGCAGCCCGGCCTACACGGCCTGCCGGATCTGCTCCAGTTCCCCCTGGATCTCCCCGATCACCGACACCGCGTACTCCTGCTGCTTCGCCACCGCCGCCTGCACCAGTTCCCGCGACAGGTTCGCCACGATCTCCGCGTGCACGTTCAGCGCCCCGCCCTCGATGGTGCGGGCCTCCTGCTGCACGAACTCGAAGTCCCAGTTCAGGGCCGCGCCCTTGACCGACTTCAGCCGCTGCGCGGTGTCGCTGAGGAAGGTGTCCAGGATGTCGGCCGCCAGGCCCACGTCCCCGTCCATCCGCTCCACCAGCTTGTCCATGCGGAACCCGTCGATCCCGTCGCCGCCCTTCATGGCCGGCTTCGGCATCAGCACCCTGGCCATGGCCTCGGCGATGCGTTGGCCGGAGATGGGCTTGGCCACGTAGTCGTTCATGCCCGCGTCCAGGCAGGCCTGGCGGTCCTGGCGCGTGGCGTGGGCCGTCATGGCGATGATCGCGACGCCGCGGTTGCGGTCGCCGGCGTCGCCGGCCCGCAGCCGCTGGGTCACTTCCAGCCCGCCCATGCCCGGCATCTGCACGTCCATGAACACCAGGTCGTAGTCCTTCTCGGCCAGCAGGCGCAGGGCCTCCCCGCCCAGGTCGGCGCACTCGGCCGCGTAGCCCAGCTTGCGCAGCATGCCCAGCGCGACCTTCTGGTTGACCTTGTTGTCCTCCACCAGGAGGATGCGCAGGTCCCCGCCCGGCCGCGCCCTCGGCGAGACCGCGGCGGCGCGGCCCTCGGTGGCCTGCCAGGTCTGCAGCCGTTCGACCGAGGCGCGGCCGAACCGCGCCGTGAACCAGAACATCGAACCCAGCCCCTCGGTGCTCTCGAGGCCCATGCCGCCGCCCATGGCCTCGGCCAGCTGGCGGCTGATGGTCAGGCCCAGGCCGGTGCCGCCGTAGTTGCGGGCGGTCGTTGCGTCGGCCTGGGTGAAGGCGTCGAAGAGCCGGGACTGCGTGTCGGCGGGAATGCCCACGCCGGTATCGGCGACCTCGAAGCGCAAGCCCGTCTCCGCCGGACCGGCGTCGGTGACCCTGACGCGCACCGCGACTTCGCCCCGGGCGGTGAACTTGATGGCGTTGCCCACCAGGTTGACCAGGATCTGCCGCAGGCGGCCGGCGTCGCCTTCCAGCACGGCCGGCACCTGCTCGTCCACCTCGACGCGCCAGGCCAGGTCCTTCTCCTTGACCTGGAACCCGAACGTGTCGGCCACGCCCTGGACCACCGCGCGCACGTCGAAGGGCATGCTCTCGAGGTCCAGCTTGCCGGCCTCGATCTTCGAGAAGTCCAGCACCTCGTTGATCACGCCCAGCAGCGACTTGGCGCTCTGGGCCACGATGTTGGCGGTATCCCGCTGCTCGGTGCCCAGCTCCATGTCCAGCAGCAGCTCGGACATGCCGATCACCGCGTTCAGCGGCGTGCGCAGCTCGTGGGTGATGTGGGCGATGAAGGCGCTCTTGGCCCGGGTGGCCGTGCGGGCTTCCAGGACCAGGCGGTTGGCCCGGTCGATGGTCTTCTCCAGTTCCTCGTTGGTCCTGCGGATCTGCTCGGTGCGCTGGGCCACGCGGCGCTCGAGGTTCTCGTTCAGCTCACGCAGTTCCTGCTCGGCGCTCTTCTTCTCGGCGATCTCGGCGCCCAGCTTCTCGTTCAGGCGACGCAGCTCTTCCTCGGTCATCACCCGCTGGGATTCGTCGCGCACGAAGCCCACGATGTGGGCCTCTCCGTCCAGGTTCGCCAGGTGGGCGGTGATGGTCACGGGCACCACGGTGCCGTCCCTGCGCACGATGCGCGAAGCGACGTTGCGCACGCTCCCGTCGCGGCGGGTGGCGGCCAGCGCGGCGGCGGCGGCCTCGTGGTCCTTCGGCGGGTGCAGCTCCATCACGTCGCGGCCCGGCAGGTCCAGGCGCTCGTAGCCCAGCAGCTCGCAGGCCGCGGCGTTGGACCGCAGCACCACGCCGCTGTCGGCGTGCAGCACGAGGATGGCGTCCTTGGAGCCCTTGAAGATCTCCTCGTACAGGACGTGCTGGCCCTGGATGGCCTCCATGGACGCGATGATGTCGTCGTAGCTCTCGTTCACGGTTTCGCGCACATGGCGCACCGCGGCGACGATCTTCTCGCAGGAATCGAGGAGGTTCGGGGCGCTCTCCCTCATCCCGGTCCCTTTCATTGCAGGTCGACAGCCGGCCGCCACGGCCGGTGGTGCGGCGCAGGGAAGTGCGCACTGCGCCTTGCTTCGGCACTTGGCAGCAATGCTGTAGTCATTTCCGGGAACGACGGGGAACGCCGGGGCGGCGGCGGGAAGCCTCAGACGAGGCTTTCGTCCAGCAGCCGGCAGCCCTCCATGAGGATCGATTCGAGGGGGGCCTCGACGTTGGCGGCGGGGCAGGCGTCGACCGGCACGACGGTGAAGGCGCCTTCGTCGCGCCAGGCGATCACCGCATGGACGGCCGCGGCCCCCGCGGCCGGTCCGCAGACCGCGTGCACCAGGCGGCCGCGCTCGAGGTGGCAGGTGGCGCGTGCCCCGTCGCCGCGGGTCAGGTCCACGCGCACGGTCTTCATGCCCTGGCTCAGGGCCTGCAGCAGATCGGTGAACGGCAGGGCGCTCAGGGGGGCGCCGAACCCGCCCGGCACGGCGGCTCCCGCCGACCCTTCGTCCCTTCCCCGCAACGACTTGCGCAGGCGCGCGCCCACCAGGTCCAGGTCGCGCGGCAGGGCGAAGACCTCGTCGAAGCCCAGGTCCAGCAGGTTGAGGATGCGCGAGGGATCGGCCTCGCCGGTCAGGGCGAACAGGCGCGGGGCCGGCTCGCCGGCAAACAGCCGGCGGCAGCGGTCCATGGCCTCGGCGCAGCTCACCTGGTGCACGAAGACCGCCGCGGGGCAACAGCGGGCGCACATGGCCGCGGCTTCCGCCAGCTCCGCCACCCGTACCGTGGGGTAGCCGAGGTGGCGCAGGCGCGCGGTGAGACGGCCCAGGTCGTGGCCCTCGCGCCCGACGACGAACACCTGGTGGCGGGCCGCCGCGTGCTGGTCCTCGGCGCCGCGCTCGATCAGGCGCAGGTAGCCCTCGATCACTTCCGAGCGGGCCAGCAGGCCGCTCTTGGCGCGCAGGGCCGCCCTGGCGGCCGCCGCATCGGCGTGGCCGGCGCCCCGGTGGTGGTGCCAGACCACGGCCAGCACCTGGGCGGCCAACGCCAGTTCCCGTTCCCGCGAGCCGAACTCCTCGAGGTTCACCCGCTCGCTCATCAGTTCGCGGCAGGCGTCCAGGACCGCGGCCGTGTCCCAGGGGAAGCGCAGGGCCCGGGCGTTGCCCAGGGTCGCCTCCCAGGCGATGCCGTCGGCGGTGCCCGGGTCCGTCACCACCAGCAGCACGGCCAGGGTCAGCCCGTCGGCGGCCAGCCGACCCAGGTCCAGGACCTCGGCCAGGGCGCGGACGTCGGCCTGCATCAGCTCGTACGGGGGCACGGCGTCGCCGGGAGCCGTGCGGGCCTCGACCGCCATGCGCAGGGCCTGCACCAGGTTGGCCAGCAGCACGGCGTAGGGCGCGGGATTGTCCAGCAGGGCCGCGCTCACGCTGGTGTACTCGCTGATCCCGCAGCGGGGCGCCGGCACCGCGCGCTGGCGGATCCAGCCGCGCAGGTCCGCGGCCAGCCCGCGCGCCACCAGCACGTGGGCGAAGCGGCCGCGCCCGAGGTGTTCGGCCACCTCGTCGCGGTGCGCGGCGGTAACCAGCTGCCAGCCCTCGCGCTCGAAGATCGGCTCCAGGAAGCTGCGCAGGAACACCTGGTCGCTGACCATCAGCACCCGCGGCAGCGCCGGGACCGCGTCCGGCGACGACGCCGCCGCGGCCTGCGCCGCGTTCGCCCGGTCGTCGAAGAGATCGGGCAGCTCGATGGCCCGTCGCCTGGGGTCGTCCTCCGCCGGCGGGGGCAGGTGCGTGGCCACCAGGGAGGCGAAGGTGGCCTCGGACGTCACGCTCAACTGCACCTCGGCGCAGCGGATCAGGCGCCGGATCGCCGCCACGGCGGCAGTGTCGTCCGGGTCGACCGCCACCAGGTCCAGCACCCCGTTGCCGGGGTTGAAGCGCACGGGCAGGACCAGCCCGCGCAGCGCCACCTCCCGCGGCATGCGGCCGACCAGGTCGGCATCCACCCGCTGCCGGTCCGGCCGGAAGGCGGGCACGCCGTACTGCAGGGCCAGGGCCTCGGCCAGCTGATCCTCCTCCAGGTCGCCCGCGCGGACCAGGTGGGTGCCCAGCCGGCCGCCCTCCTCGCGCTGGGCGCGCAGGGCACGCCGCACCTGCTCCTCGGTCACGTGGCCGAGGCTCAGCAGGATCTCGTCGAGGCGGCGGGTCTTCATGGCGGGCGGCTCAACTCATGACGCGCACCGGCCGCGCAGGGACCGGGCGCCGGCTGGCGAAGTTCTGGGGTTCGGCCGCGAAGCGCAGGGCCTCCTCGACCGTGACGGTGCCCTCGTCCACGAGCTGCCCCAGGTGCTGGTCCAGCAGCTGCATGCCCTCCTTGCGGCCCGTGGTGATGGCGTTGTTGATCAGGTGGCTCTTCTGCTCGCGGATCAGGTTGCGGATGGCCGGGTTGCCCACCAGGATCTCCAGGGCGGCGATGCGCCCCCTGCCGTCCTGCCGCCGCAGCAGCTGCTGCGAGCAGATGCCGATCAGCACCTCCGACAGCATGTGCCTGACCTGGGTCTGCTGGTTGCCCGGGAAGGGATCGACGATGCGGCTGATGGTCTGCGCCGCCGACTTGGTGTGCAGCGTGCCCAGCACCAGCTGCCCCACCTCGGCCGCGGTCAGGGCCAGGCTGATGGTCTCCAGGTCGCGCATCTCGCCCACGAGGATCACGTCCGGGTCCTCGCGCAGCCCCGCGCGCAGGGCGCTGGCGAAGTCGCGGCAATGCTCGCCCACCTGGCGCTGGTTGATCAGGCAGCGCTTGTTGGGGTGGATGAACTCCAGCGGATCCTCGAGCGTGATCACGTGCCGGTCCTGGGTGTCGTTCAGGTGGTCGACCATCGCCGCCAGCGTCGTCGACTTGCCGCTGTTGGTGGGACCGGTCACCAGCACCAGCCCCGAGCGGTGCTCCAGCAGGTTCTTCAGCACCGGCGGGAAGCCCAGCGACTCCAGGGTGGGCACCTCGTTGGGGATCATGCGGAAGGCCGCGGCCAGCCCCGGGTGCTTGCGGTAGATGTTGATGCGGAAGCGCGCCACCCCGGGCAGGGTGTAGGCGCAATCGAGGTCGCCGTTGGCCTCGAGCTGGCCGATCTGGGTGTCCGTCAGCAGCTCGTACATGATGATCTTCAGCTCGTCCTCGGACAGCTGACGGTGCTCGCCGCGTTGCAGATCGCCATTGATGCGCAGGCGCGGCTCGGTGTTGGCGCTCAGATGCAGATCCGAGACCCCATGGTTCCTCATGATCTTCAGGAAGGCGTCGATGCGGGGCATGGCACTTCGCTTTCGGGCGTCGCTCGGGCGTAACGGGGTTGCGTCCGCCTTCATTTCATCGGAAAGCAGGATCCATGCCTTAGGAGTGTTCACAAGCCGTTTTGATCGTGGTGATTAGCGGCGGGCAGGCGGCGTCGCGGGCGTTCCGGGGTCGGGCACCGCGCCGCAGGCGGCTCCGTCGGCCGTCAGGTCCCGGGTCCCGCTGACCAGCGGGCATGACCCAGCCGAGCCGCAGGTCGAGCAGACCTGCTTCTTCCTGCCGGCTTTCCAGAGGCTGCGCCCGGCCCAGACCAGGGCCGCGCCCACGATCGCGACGACCACCACCGTCTCCCAGGTGAACGCCATCACGCGCCCCCGGCGGCCACGCGCCCCAGCCCCAGCAGGGTGCCGCCCTGGTAGACGGCGAAGGTGATGATCCAGGCCAGCGCCGTCAGCCCCCACACCTGGGCCAGGGCCCAGCGCAGCGATCCCGATTCCTGCCGCGTGATGGCGAAGGTGGCGATGCAGGGGGTCGAAATGAGCGCGAAGACCATGATGCAGAACCCCACCAGCGGGCTGTAGCGGGCCTTCAGCCTGGCCCTCAGGTGGTCGCTGGTCTCGTCCGCCGCGCCCACGGCGAAGACGATGCCCATCTGGGCCACGAACACCTCCTTGGCCGCGATGGCGCCCACCAGGGCCGTCCCGATGCGCCAGTCGAAGCCCAGGGGCCGCAGCACCGGCTCCAGCAGCCGCCCCACCCGCCCGGCGATCGAGTAGGCCAGCTCGGCGGCCTGGGCCTCGTCCGGGTCGGTGATGGCGCCGAAGGCCACCGCCGGTGCCCCGACCGCGGCGCCCGGCACCCTGTCGAACCCCTGGGGAGGCACGTAGTCCGCCGGCGGCTTGGGATAGAAGGTCAAAAACCACAGGATCACCGCCGCGCCCAGGATCACCGTGCCCGCCTTCTGCAGGTACAGCCAGGCCCGGGTCCACATCTGCACCAGCAGGCTCATCCCCGTCGGCAGCCGGTAGGGCGGCAGCTCCATCACGAAGGGCGTGGTCTCGCCCCGGAAGAGGGTCGCCCGCAGCAGCCGCGCGCCGGCCAGGGCCAGCACGATGCCCAGCACGTAGATCACCCACAGGGCCGGTCCCTGCAGGTGCCCCGGGAAGAAGGCCGGGATCAGCAGCGCGTAGATGGGCAGGCGCGCCCCGCAGCTCATCAAGGGCAGCACCATCATGGTGATCAGCCGGTCGCGCCGCGTCTCCAGGGTGCGCGTGGCCATGATCGCCGGGATCGTGCAGCCGAAGCCGATCAAGAGCGGGATGAAGCTCTTGCCGTGCAGCCCCACCTTGGACATGAAGCGGTCCATGACGAAGGCCGCGCGGGCCATGTAGCCGGTGCCCTCGAGGATGGCGATGGCCAAAAACAGCAGCACGATGTTGGGCAAAAAGACGATCACCCCGCCCACGCCGCCGATGATGCCGTCGACCAGCAGCGACCTCAGCGGGCTGCTGCTGCCCTCGGCCCACAGCCCGCTGATCGCCCCGCCCAGCCAGCCGAAGCCGGTGTCGATCAGGTCCATCAGCGGGTTGCCCAGGGTGAAAGTCATGGTGAAGACCACGTACATCAGCCCCAGGAAGATGGGCACGCCCCACACCGGGTGCATGGCGACGCGGTCGATGCGGTCCGAGACGCTGGTCATGCGCGCGGTGGGCACGCGGCAGGCCGCCTCGCACACCGCGCCGACGAACCCGTAGCGCCGGCGCGCCAGGAACACGTCCACGTCCTCGTCCAGGGTCGCGGCGAAGCGGGCGGCGATGCCGGCGGCCGCCGCGCGGGCGCCGGGCTCGGTCAGGGAATCCAGCAGCTTGGCGTCCTGCCCCAGCAGCTTGACCAGCTGCCAGCGGCCCGGGTTCTCGGCCTTCAGCAGGTCGGCCAGCTCGGCCATGGCCCGCTCGGCGTCCGGGCCGTAGTCCACGCGGGGCCCCGCGCCCAGGCGGCGCGACAGG
>JACZKN010000325.1 GCA_014859985.1 Candidatus Krumholzibacteriia bacterium
CGGCCCTGGCCCTGGGCCGGACCGCGCGCGGCGCCCTGGCCGGGCTGCTGGCCAACCCGAACCGGGTCCTGGACCTGTACGTGGGCACGGCCGCCGCGGCGCCGGTCCAGGGCACGCTGCGGATCACCACGCTTCCGCCCGGGGCCTACTCCGCCGATACCGCCAACTGAGCCTCCACAAGAACCGGGTCGCAACCGTCGTTCCGCTCCGTCAGCGCAGTCCTTCGACCAGATTCAGCTCCGAAACGACCCGCCGGATCGAATACACGTACGCGTCGCCGTCGTCGGAGATGCGCACGCGGTCGACGACCGACACGCCGCCCGGGTCCCGGGGCGACAACGCGGCCAGCAGCGTGCGCTCGCCGGATTCCAGGTCGATCCGGAGGATCGGGGAAGGGAGCGTCCGGGCCACCTGCACGAAGAGATGACGGCCGTCGCTGTCCAGGCCCAGAGGCAGGTCGGTGGGCAGGACACCGGGCACCGCCTGCGGGCCCTCGCCGTCGCCGGTGAAGGCGACCGCCGCACCGGTCGAGGGCACCACGACGAGACGGCGCCCGTCGCGCGAGACCACGTGGCCGTAGGCGGCCAACGCATAGCCCTCGGGCGTGATGGCCGTCGGCGCCGAGACCCCGTCCAGCGGGATGCGGTAGATACGCAGGCCTTCGCCCGCACGGCTGGCCGGGACGATGATCGCGTCCTGTCCGGCGGCGTCGCGCAACCACTGGCCACCCTGGTTGGCCACCCTCAGACCCCCCAGACCCACGGCCTGCGGCTCACCGACGCCGGTGGGCACCAGGACCAGGGTCTGGTCGTCCCGGGTGGGGCGCTTGACGATGGCCACCCGCGTGTGATCAGGCGCAAGGGCGACGACCGAACCGTACCCCAGGTTTACCGGGGCCGATCCGTCCATGCGCCGCAGGTAGATGGCATAGCCTTCGACCGTGACGTCGTTGCCCTCCTCGAAGAGGACCCACCGTCCGTCGCCGCTGATGGTCGCCGGCGTGGACCAGTCCTGCCAGCTGAGGTTCGTCTCCTCGGCCGCGCCGGGCGCCCGGCCGATCAGCTCGCGGCGGACGGCCGCCGCCGCGACGAGCATCCGGCCGGAGGGGTCCAGGTCCAGGAGCTTGAGGGAGACCGGAGCCGCGGTGAGCAACTCCCGCTCTCGCCCCGGACGGAGGCGGAACACGCGCTGGCCGCCGGACGCTATCACCGCCTCGCCGTCGCGGTCCCACAGCAGGCCCCACACGCCGCCGAAACCGAGGTCCTCGATCCTCCCGTCGCGGTGGATGATCTTCGCGCGGCAGATGTTGTCGCCCCGCAGGGGGTTGTCGGCGAACAGGATGCGTTCGCCGTCCGGATTCACCCGCAGGGCGCTGATCCAGCCCGGGGCCTCGTAGAGGACCGTGCCGATGGGGTACTCCAGGCGCACGACGCCGTCCACCTGGTGGGCGACGGCGAGGTTCTGGCCGTCCGGCGACCAGTCGGCCACGCCCACGTTCTCCAGGACCGGTCGGGGCGCCGCGCCTCCCGGCTGGGCGACCGCCAGGGTGCCGTAGGCCTCCCAGCCCAGGGTCTGGCGGCGGTCCAAAGCCACGGCCAGTTCCCCGGAGGGCGACACGGAGAGCAGGTCGCAGCCGGGGAGGCCGAGCGTCGGGGACGAGCGGGAGTCACCCGATCCGCGGAAGAGATTCAGCGGTTCGTCGGCCCAGGCGGCACTGTAGATGGCCACCCCTTCGCCGCCGGCGAAACGGGCGTTGGTCACCGTGCCCCGGCGCGAACTGATCCGCATGTACTGGGCGTCCGTGCCCGCGGGCGGCGCCGGGCGCAGGAACCACGCCGCGGCCGCCCCGACGACGAGGCCGGCGAGGACCAGGCCCAGCAGCGTGGCGGCCCCGTAGCGCCGCCGCGGTCCCCCGACGCCCGTCTGTGCACTGCCCGGCCCGGATGCAATGGCCGACCCGGAGGCAACAGTCGACCCGGACAGGGCCTCGAGGCTGAAGGCCAGGTCGTGGGCCGAGTGGAAACGCTCGCCCGGCCTCTTCTCCAGGCAGCGCCGGATGATCGCGACCAGGGCCGGCGGCAGGTCCCGTCCCGAGGTCGCCAGGTCGGCCGGATCCTCCCGCAGGATCGCGGTCATCGTCTCCGCCCCGGTCTCGCGTTGGAAGGGCTTGCGCCCGCTGACCAGTTCGTAGAGGACGGTCCCGAAGGAGAAGATGTCCGCGCGCGCGTCGGTGGGCTGCCCGCGCACCTGTTCGGGGGACATGTAGTCCACGGTGCCCAGGACGGCGCCGGGCGCGGTCAGCTTCGTGCCGCTGTCCAGGTCGATGGTGGCGCCGATGTCGGACGGGCTGTCGCTCCGCGCGGCCGCCGCGGTGGCCAGGCCGAAGTCGAGGATCTTGACGCGGCCCTCGTGGGTCAGGAAGAGGTTCTCGGGCTTCAGGTCGCGGTGGACGATGCCCCGGTCGTGGGCCGCGGCCAGGCCGCGGGCGATCTGGCGGCCGTAGTCGGTCGCCTTGCGGACCGGCAGGGGGCTTCCGGCCAGCCGCTCGCGGAGGGTCTCGCCCGTGAGCAGTTCGGTCACGACATAGGCGGTCCCGTCGGCGTCGGTGCCGAAGTCGTAGACGGCCAGGATGTTGGGGTGCGAGAGGGCGGCGATGGCCTTGGCCTCGCGCTCGAGCCGCGCGAGGCGCGACGGATTGTCCGCCAGTTCGCCCGGCAGCACCTTGACCGCAACGTCGCGGTCGAGGTTGGTGTCGCGGGCGGCGAAGACCTCGCCCATGCCGCCGGCGCCGATGCGGTCCTTGATCTCGTACTGGGCGATCCTGCGGCCAGGCTGCATCCGGTCCTCCGGGTCGGGGATTGGTCGGAAGGGAATTCATACCACGGGCATCCTGGATCGAACAGGTATTTCGACCCTCGCGAGATCCAGGGAGCGGGAGGCCCGAGATCTCGTCGGGCACGAAAGATCGCGACGGCGCGGCCGCCGGGCGACTTCGCCCATCCTTATGTGCCACAAGACATTGAAGAGAGTACGCCTCGCCGGCACGACCCTTGAATTTGGGCAGGGCGACAGACGCCGGGCATCGGCGCGACCATCACGGCCTGAACCGAGGAGACCACCATGAAGACCAACGCCAACCCCACCATCATCAACGGCATCGACACGGATGCGGTCCGTCAGCTCGTCGGCGGCGTGGCCGCCGATGCCGCCCGGGGCGCGACCCGCTGGCAGGTCGTCTCGCACTGGCAAGGCGGCACGCGGTCCGACGCCCACGTCAGCCAGTACATGATCGGCGGCCAGACCGTGCCCAAGGACTTCGTGATCCGCGTCGACGAGCCCCTCGAACTCGGCGGCACCAACCGGTACGCCAATCCGCAGGAAACGCTGCTCGCGGCGCTGAACGCCTGCATGATCGCCCACTACGCCATCGCGGCCGCCATGCACGGGGTCGAGCTGGAGGCGCTGAGCATCGAGACCGAGGGCGACATCGATCTGCGCGGCTTCCTCGGGCTCGATCCCGACGTGAAGGCGGGCTACGACTCGCTGCGCTACACGGTGCGCATGGCCGGCAACGGCACGCCGGAGCAGATGGAGGCGATCCACGCCAACGTGACGGCGCTCTCGCCCAACCGCTTCAACATCGCCAACGCGATCCGGCTCGACGGCCGGCTCGTGGTGGAGCAGTCCTGATCGACCCGCGGCCGCGGGAGCCGCTCGCGCCTGCGC
>JACZKN010000326.1 GCA_014859985.1 Candidatus Krumholzibacteriia bacterium
GTGCCCGCCACCCACTGCCAGTTGGCGGAGTTGTTCGCGATGTCGCCGTCGACCAACCATTCGAGGAAGTGCGCGGCACCCCGGCGCCAGTCCACGCCGAGGTGTTTGGTCAGGAACGAGCCGGTGAGGAGGCGGGCCCGGTTGTGCATCCAGCCCTCCCGGTGGAGCTGGCGCATCCCGGCGTCGACCAGCGGGTAGCCGGTGCGGCCCTCGGCCCATGCGGCGAAGCGGTCGTCGGCGGTCGCGCCGGTGTCGAGCCGCATCCGTCGCATCTTCTCTTGGTACGCCTGCCTGACCGTGTCCGGCCGGTCGAGCAGCACGTCGGCGTAGAACTCGCGCCACGCGATCTCGGAACGGAACGACTCCTCGCCCTTGGATCGTCCGAGCCGGCCCAGGATCTGGCGGGGGTGGATGCATCCCCACTTCAGGTACGGCGAGAGGCGGGAGGTGGCGTCGGCGCCCGGCTCGTTCCGACGCTCGTGGTAGTCCTCCACCCGGCTGCGGAGGAAGTTGTCGAGCGTGCGCGTCGCCGCGGCCTCCCCCGGCTCGGGGAGGACGGCGTCGGTGTCCGGCGCCTCGGGCGGGTCCTCCGATGACACGCCGTCGACCCAATCGATCGCACGTGGTCGGGCGACGGGTTTCGGCCAGCCGACGTCCTTCCACGCCCGGTAGAAGGGGGTGAAGACCTTGTAGGGGCCGCCCTGGCGGTTGAGCACCGCGTCGGGTTCCCACAGCAGCGAGGCGGGAAAATCCAGCACCTGGACGCCGCTGGCGGCCAGGGCCGCCGCGATCGCCAGGTCCCGGCCGCGCCCCGGCGGATCGCTCCGGCGGTTGAAACAGACGGTGGCGGCGCCCGTCTCGGCCACCAGGCGCCCCAGGACCTCCTGTTCGGCGCCCCGGCGCAGCACCAGGCTCAGCCCCAGGCCGGCCAGGTCGCGTTCCAGAGCCGCCAGGGTATGGTGCAGCCACCAGCGCGCGGCGCCGCCCGGGGCCCAGGGGCCGTCCTCGTCGCTTGCGATGAAGACCGGGATCACCGGGCGGCCGCCGGCCGCGGCGTGGGCCAGGGCCGGATGGTCTTCCAACCGCAGATCGAGGCGGTACCAGACGATCACCGGCGCCGCGCCACCCGCCACCGCTAGCCCTGCCCGCGGTAGCTGACGATCTCCAACAGCACGTCCGAGGCCGCCTCGCCGCCCGTGCCCATCATCCCGAACAGGGAGCGCAGGGCCTCGGCGTGGCCGCGCACCAGCACCCAGCGGTCGGCGGCCACCGGGAACAGGGCATCGCTGCGCGGGTCGCCGGCGCAGGCCAGACCCGCCTGGCGCACGAACCGGCCCTGGGGGTCGAACACGTCGTAGACGGCCATCTCCCCGGGCCGGCGCTCGCGCACCCCGCGGCTGGTCAGCACCCACACCTCGCCGCCGGGCAGCACGTGCAGGCGCAGGATGTCCGGCTCCGTGTCCAGGACGTCGAACTGCAGGCTCTCGCGGCCGTTGCGGCGCCAGGGCTGCAGCGTGTCCTTGACCTGCTCCTTCTCCGCGGCCGTGCGCTCAACCGGCTGGTAGGCCCGGCCGAACGACCGCACGAGGCTGCCCTGGGGAGCGTGCACGTCGATGCGGTAGCCGTTGCGCGCCGGCGCCACGTAGACCAGGCCGTCCGGCCCGACGGTCCACCGCTCGTTGGCGAAATCCTCGTCCGCCTCGCTGATGCGGGTGGCGGCCATCTCGGTCTCGAGGTCCTTGGTGACCACCTCGGCCAGCGCAGCGCCGTCCGGGGAGTAGGTGGCCAGGTAGCTGGTGCGCAGGGCGCTCTGCTCGCGCCGCTGCATGCGCGTGCCGCTGAAGGCCAGGGTGCCGCCCCGGCTGAAGGCCGTGTTCAGGGCCATGAAGCCGCCGCTGGTGGGGTCGCTGCGGCCGGGCACCATGGTCAGGCCGGGCACGCCGTCCTGCTGCACGGTGACCACCTGGCCGGGGAAGGCCTGCACCAGGCCCAGGCTGCCGTCGGGCATCAGCAGGGCCGTGCGCAGGTTCCGCACCTCGCCGGGACCGTCGCCGCGACGGCCGAGCGTGCGCAGCCACTGGCCCCGGGGGTCGAAGACCTGGACCTCCGAGAGCTGGTTGTCCACCAGGTAGACGTTGCCCGCGTCGTCGGCGAAGACCTCGCCCACGATGCCGAAGAAGTGCTCGTCGTCGGTCTCGCCGCCCAGCTGCCACTCCTGGACCAGGGCGACGGTCACGCGGCCCTCGGTCGGCTCGGCGGGATTGTCCAGGAAGGGCGTCTCGGCGCGGGCGGCCGCGGCAACGGCCAGGCCGGCGCAGCAGAGCAGCGTCAACTGTCGGGTCACGGGATCTCCTCGGGATTCGCGGGTCGGACTGCGGCCACCGGCGCACATGAAAGCACCGCCGCGGGCCGGGGGCAACCTTCAGCCGCGCGCGGCGGCGCGGGCGATGCCCCGCAGCATGTCCCGGAACACCAGCTCGTGGACCGGATAAAGGGCGTACCAGTAGAGCAGGCCTCCCAGACCCACGGGGTCGAAGACCGCGGTCTGGCTGATGAGCGATCCGCCGGGCCGCGGCTCGACCGCGAACTCGAGCCAGGCCCGGCCGGGCAACTTCATCTCCGCCCGCAGGCGCAGTAGCCGGTCCGGCTCCACCGCCTCCACGCGCCAGAAGTCCAGCACGTCCCCCACCCGCACCTCCCGGGGATGGGAGCGACCCCGGCGCAGGCCCACGCCCCCGGCCAGCAGGTCCAGCGCCCCCCGTGCGCGCCAGAGC